>JAYTSC010000219.1:0-5995 GCA_043745885.1 Bacteroidota bacterium
ATAGCTGCCTCTGTTGGCGGTATTATTGCTTTAGTGATTAGTGGATTGGCTATTTATTTTTCACCTGTGGCTAATAGAAACCAAATTGAACAGTTGAGCAAGGCTATAGAAGTTATCAAACGAAACCAGCAATACCAAGGTAATCTATTAAACGAGGTAAAAAGTAAGATTCCGGAAAATGCCAAACTAATCAGCGGAGGCTCAGGCTTTCTACTAAATACCAAAGGATACATTATTACCAATGCACACGTTTTGAAAGGATCAGGAGCGGTAGTTGTGAATAGTAAGGGTGAAGAATTCAATGCATCTATTGTAAATATTGACGTTGATAAGGATTTAGCATTGCTCAAAATTAATGATCCGGATTATCAGATAATGGATGCAATACCCTATGTTATACACAAAGGCAATACCGATTTAGGAGAACAGGTTTTTACCCTAGGTTATCCCAGGAATGATATTGTTTATGGAGAAGGATACCTAAGCGCAAGATCAGGCTATAATAGTGATTCTTCCACATTTCAGGTCCATATCAGTGCCAACCCGGGTAATTCAGGAGGTCCCATTTTCAATAATAATGGAGAAGTCATTGGCGTATTAAGCACTCGCCAGGCACAAACGGATGGTGTTGCTTTTGCAGTAAAATCGAAAAATATTTATCGTATGCTGGAGGAACTTAAAATTAATGACACAACATTGGAGAAAATTAAATTTCCTCAGCATTCTTCTTTAAAAGGGTTAGAAAGAAAACAACAGATTGCAAAAGTAGAAGCGTATGTATTTTATGTGAAGGCATTCAATAAATAAAGCGAATTTAAATTACACTAAAAAGAATCATCCTTTCTAATTGAAACTGATGATGATTTTCAAAAAGATCATGGTGGTGGTGTGACATAATTGGCTAATTTATTGCTTCTAAAATTAGCAACCAAGGAGAAACTTTCCTTATTTTTAACGTGCTAATGTATAGATCATTTTTTATCAAACCCACAAATTAGCCGGATATCCACCGGAAGTAACCAAAGCAGTAATATTGGCTTGAACACCCGGAGCATCTTCTTTATAAGTAACGCCAAACCATTTAGCAGAAGTGGGAATCACTTTTACTACTCCCTTACCAGATTGAATAAAATGTTTTGTGGCTATCGGAATAAAAAATTCGGATTTGGTTTCGTTCATGTGCTTATCCAGGAATTCGTTAAACTGTTCTTCACAAATTTCAAAAAAACCGGGATGAAAGCATAAAAAGTTCATACTTACCAGACTGTCTTCAGAAACAAGGTGTTTACCACTTGAATCTTCATAAGAAATACTCCCATTAATATCTCTGAAAATACTAGTTCGTTCATTTATATCAGTCAGATTATGATTGGCCTCTACTTCACATACACCCCTACTAACACTACCATTATCGCTTAATGTGTTTTTGAGTTCATATCCTACAATAGAATAAGTTTCCGGGTTACATTGGGAAGTTAAAAAATGAAAGGCCTTATAAAACGCATCACGTCCATAATAATCATCCGCATTAATTACAGCAAAGGGCTCATTAACTGTCCCTTTACAACAAAGCACAGCATGCGCTGTGCCCCAGGGTTTGATTCTTTCAGTAGGAATTAATCGACTACCTGTAAAGGATTTGAGGTGTTGAAAAACATAAGCTGTGGCAATTCGACCATTTAGCTTCGGCTCAAAAATAGCTTTGAAATCATTAGCAAATTCCTCTCGGATAATAAAAACAATTTTACCAAATCCTGCTTTTATCGCATCGTAAATTGAATAATCCATAATAGTTTCGCCAGATGGACCAAAAGATTCTACTTGTTTCATACTACCATATCGACTGGCCATTCCAGCTGCTAAAATCACAAGTGTTGGTTTCATTTTGTATTTTTATGAACTGCAAAACTAAAGCTTTCATTTTTGGCAGCAAAAGTTAGTATGAAAGAAAACTTAAGAAACTGTAAAATTCAACATTTGCCTTTTTTTTCATTTAACGGGGTGAATGTGGATATTTTGAGGCTCGATTTATTACATCCCATCATTTCAGGAAATAAATGGTTCAAACTGCAATATTATTTGGCCGATGCCAAAGCAGCCGGCAAAAGTACCATCGTGAGTTTTGGAGGCGCTTTTTCTAACCACCTGGTTGCTACAGCTTATGCCACAAAAAAAGCAGGTCTAAAAAGCATGGGTTATGTTAGAGGGGATAGAGCAACCGACTTATCATCTACCCTTCTAAATGCCAAAAGCTATGGCATGAAATTGGAATTCCTTGACAGAGAAACCTACCGAAACAAAGAAGAAATTAAAAATAAAAATAGTCAAATAAACCATTATTGGATCATGGAAGGGGGGTACGGATCATTAGGGGCAAAAGGGGCATCAGAAATTTTGAATTTTACAGAAATTACAACCTATACGCATATCATATGTGCAGTTGGAACAGGAACCATGATGGCCGGTCTCATAAATAGTGCTTTTCCATATCAAGAAATAATGGGAATAAGTGTGATGAAAAACAACCTGGGACTAATCAACGATGTCCGATTACTATTAAATGAAACTGAACAAGAAAAATTGTTTTCTATAATACATGATTATCATTTTGGAGGTTACGCTAAACATCCGAAATTATTAATTGACTTCATGAAAGATACCTGGTTAAAGGAAAAGTTGCCAACAGATATTGTATATACATCAAAACTTCTTTTTGCCGTAAAAGACCTAATTTCAAAACATTATTTTACTACCGGAACAAAATTATTATTGATTCATAGTGGAGGCTTACAGGGCAATATGGCCTTACCAGACAATTGTTTGCCCTATTAATACCCAATTTTGAATTTATATTTGCAAAACATGAAGTGTATCCGATTTTTCATACTATTGGTTTTTTTAATAGAAATTTACCAAAAAGGCAACGCACAGAGTGCTTTACCCGATTTTTCGGTAAAAGAACTTTCGCAAGGAAAAATACAAATTAGTTGGATTAATCTCTATTCAAATTGTGTACAACTTGCTGTTCAAAGATCATCGGATAGCATTAATAATTTCAGAACTATTTTCTCTTCCCAATCTCCTGAACTACCAGCCAATGGTTTTGTAGATAATAGACTATTTTCACAAACAAAAACATATTATCGTATATTTTATGTATTAAAGGGTGGTGCTTACTTTTTTTCAAAATCCAGAGGAGTAGAAACCAAACTCTCAATACCTATTGCTTTATTGACACCCAAGAAACTCCCTATAAGACAAAAAGATTTGACTAGTATACGTATCAATAAATTGATTGTTTTAAGATTAGCTCCAAACGAATACAAGCATTTTAAAGACTCCATTTTCTCAAAAACAAAGGATAATTTAAAAAAGCTAAATGATAGGATGGTTGATTGGATGCCATCCATTAATAATAACCACAGAAAGTTTTACTATGTTTATAAAAAGGAGTCTCTACTTTGCGAAATATTAAAAGGTAGTTTAACTCCATTTCTAGATTCAATACGTTTAACCACCAAGGATACAATAATCTATCTAACACAGGACCATATTTTAATAAAACCATACATGGAGCCTCCCTTAAATTATATATATATATATAGAAATGATAGTTTATTACTAGAACTTGGGAGAGCCTATTATAATAGCTTCAAAGATTCCATTGCAGCAAAAACGAGAGACACTCTTTTAATTTTATCCAATAATCGGGTTGATATTCACCCATTTCAACCTAAGTACTTTTGGCAACCTTCTAAATATGTATATACCAACACAAAAGGATATGTAACCATTCGAATTCCCTTAGCAGAAGAGCAACATTACCGGCTTATTTTTTATGAAGAGAATGGTTCTGAATTATTTAAAATAAAATCAATTACTGAAACTGAACTATTATTAGATAAAACCGTTTTTATACATGCCGGATGGTTTTATTTCGAATTGTTTGAAAATGAAAAATTGAAAGAAAAGAATAAATTTTTTTTAGCAAAAGAATAGTAATCAGGTTTCATAATCTGAAAAAAAGGAATGCATATCATACCATTCAAGAACGGGAACGAATAGATACTGTATTTATGGAAGCATGTACTAGCTCACAATCAAAAACAATTTCAAAATTTCTCTTTAGTTTATATTTAACTTCATCCAGCGGCAATTCCCTACCTAATTCTTTTTGAAGTGAAGTAACTTTTTTGTGTTGTATTCCACAAGGGATAATAAAATCGAAGTAGCTTAAATCTGTATTTACATTTAAAGCAAACCCATGCATGGTTATCCATCTGCTACATTTGATACCCATAGCACATATTTTTCTTTCCCGGCCTTTCACATTTGCATCCAACCAAACGCCTGTTTCGCCAGGGCTTCTTTCACCAGTTAACCCATACTCAGCCATTGTTAAAATCATCACCTCTTCCAAACATCGGAGGTACCAACCAAGGTCTGTTTTGAATTTTTCCAAATCCAGAATCGGATAACCCACTATTTGCTGAGGCCCATGAAATGTAATATCTCCTCCTCGATTAATATGAAAATATTCGATTTTTTTTTCTGTCCGTTCAGATGCATTAATTAGTACATGACTTTCCTTGCCACTTTTACCTAAAGTATATACCGGCTCATGTTCCACAAAAAGTAGATGGTTTAAAGTAGGTTCAATATCATGATTAACATTAGAAGGATCGCTTTTACGCAATAATGCTTTGATGTCTGTATTTTTTTTCAACAACAGTTCTTGGTATTCCCATATCTCCTTATAATGGCGTAAACCAAGATCTTCAAATAAAACTTGCTGCATCATTGTGTAAAAGTAAGAAAGAGTTGGGAGTTTTAGCGGATGGGGTTTGGATCGGCAAGTTGTTTGATTAGATAACTCCAAAACTTTGCTAAGCAAGAATTCGAATCGCTAAACTCCAACCAAAGTTATATTTTTGTAAGATGCTGGATGAATTAGACAACCAAACTGAAGATAATTCAGAAACACTCTATGAACGTAAAACCTTTACGATTGATAAAGGTCAAGAGCCATTAAGAATTGATAAATGGATTCAAAAGCATTTAGAAGGTGCTACCCGTAACAAAGTGCAACAGGGAATCGAAGCGGGTTTTGTAACTGTAAACGGGAAATTAGTAAAAAGCAATTATAAAATAAAACCCGGTGATGAACTCTTGTTGATGAGTTTAATTAATCCAGAACATACCGTCCTAAAACGCGAAAACATTGCTTTAACCATCGTTTATGAAGACGATAGTTTACTGGTCATTAATAAACCGGCCAATATGGTTGTTCATCCAGGTGTGGGCAATTATACAGGTACTCTTTTAAATGGGGTAGCTTATTATTTGGAACAACAAAACCCAAACATTAATGAAGAAGCTTTACCTAGATTTGGGCTGGTTCATCGTATAGACAAAAATACAACCGGATTAATTGTATTGGCTAAAACACCCCAATCTGCTGCTCACCTAGCCAAACAATTCTTCAACCATACTGTAAAACGCAAATATGCTGCTCTTGTTTGGGGTGATGTTGAAAAAGACGAAGGCACCATAACAGGACACATTGCCCGCCACCAGCAACAACGAAAAATGTTCACTGTTTACCCAGATGGGGAAATAGGCAAACATGCCATTACTCACTACAAAGTACTAGCGCGTTTTAATTATGTAACCCTAGTTGAATGCGTATTAGAAACTGGCCGCACCCACCAAATTCGGGTACACATGAAGCACATTGGCCATACACTCTTTAATGATTGGGAATATGGTGGTGATAAAATTTTAAAAGGCACTATTTATAGCAAATACAAGCAATTTGTTGACAACTGTTTCGAAATTTGTCCACGTTGTGCTTTGCATGCCAGAACATTGGGTTTTATTCATCCTGTAACCCAAGCGGAAATGTTATTCGAATCTCCACTTCCGGATGATATGGAGGGTGTAATTGAAAAATGGAAAAATTATATAAATACTAGAAAGGAATCATAACCAGTAA
>JAYTSC010000220.1:0-8155 GCA_043745885.1 Bacteroidota bacterium
GCAGGACATGGTTGCGGTCACCATTTATTCGGCACCGCATCGGTTGCAGCCGGGATAGAAATAAAACAGTTAATTGAGGCTAAAAAATTTACTGGCACAGTTCGGGTATATGGTTGCCCTGCTGAAGAAGGAGGTAGTGGAAAAGTGTATTTAGTAAGAGCAGGTTTGTTTAATGATGTAGATGCCGTGGTTCATTGGCATCCTTCTGATAGAAACTTCATTACAATGAATACAGGACTGGCAAATAAATCTGCTAAATTTCGTTTCAATGGATTATCATCTCATGCTTCTGATTCTCCTGAAAAGGGGCGCTCTGCATTAGATGGTGTTGAAGCCATGGACAATATGGCCAATATGATGCGCGAGCACGTTCCGCAAGAAACGCGCATTCATTATGTAATTACGCAAGGAGGCAAAGCCCCCAATGTTGTACCTGAATTTGCAGAAGTATTTTATTATGTAAGAAACCCAAAAAGAGATTTGGTTGTCAGTATTTTTGATAGATTAATAAATACGGCAAAAGGTGCTGCTTTGGGTACAGATACCAAAGTAGATTATGAAATTATTGGTGGAACTCATGAGCTATTGATCAATAAAACTTTGGCTGAAAATATGCAAATGAATTTGCAGAAAGTAGGTGGAGTAACTTATACTGCTAGCGAAATTGAGTTTGGTAAAAAAATTCAATCATCCCTAACTTTTAAAGCACCATTAATTGAAAAAGCAAATACAATAGATCCTTTACAACAAACAATTACTGCAAGCGGCGGATCTACCGATGTGGGCGATGTGAGTTTTGCCGTGCCTACAGTAGGGCTAGAAGCCGCTACTTGGATTCCGGGTACTCCTGCGCATAGTTGGCAAGCAGTTGCTTGTGGTGGTACAGAAATAGGCACCAAGGGAATGATGGTAGCCGCTAAAACAATGGCGCTTACTGCAATTGATTTATTTACCAATCCTGCTTTAATCATTAAAGCAAAAGAAGAGTTTAAAATTGCCAAAGGCGATTATCAATACAAAGCTTTATTGGGTGATAGAAAACCTGCATTGAATTATAGAGACTAAATTATTAAACTTCATTTTCCCAACGCTCAGGGCGCATTTACCAACGAATTTTTAGTTTTATTTTGGTGTTGGTGGATTCGGCCAAACTATTCTTCGAATCGTTCTGGCCTCATCTGAGGAAACAGAAGCACATCTTGAATAGATACTTGATTGGTCATCATCATACACAAACGATCAATACCTATACCAATACCTGAAGTAGGCGGCATACCATATTCTAGTGCTCGTAAGAAATCATAATCAATGAACATTGCTTCATCATCTCCACGTTCCATTAACTTAACTTGCTCTTCAAATCTTTCTCGTTGATCAATAGGATCGTTTAACTCGGTGTATGCATTCGCCAACTCTTTGCCATTTACCATCAACTCAAAACGCTCTACCAGTCCGGGTTTGCTGCGATGTTTTTTGGTAAGTGGACTCATCTCCACTGGATAATCAATTATAAATGTGGGTTGAATAAATGTATGTTCGCTCGTAGCCCCAAAAATTTCATCAATTAATTTCCCTTTTCCAATAGTTGGAGGCACATCAATTTTTAATTGCTTACAAACATCGCGTAAGCCAGCTTCATTCATTTCACTTACATCAATACCAGTGTTTTCTTTAATGGCATCGTGAATGCTGATGCGTTTGAAAGGTGCTTTAAAATTGATGATTCTATCTCCCAAAACAACTTCAGTTGTTCCGTGAATCGTAATGGCAATTTTTTCGAATAGTTGCTCAGTAATTTCCATCATCCATATATAATCTTTATATGCGGTGTACCACTCTAATACAGTAAACTCCGGATTATGGGTACGGTCCATTCCTTCGTTTCTAAAATTTCTGCTGAATTCATATACCCAATCGAAACCGCCTACAATTAATCTTTTTAAATAAAGCTCATTGGCAATTCTTAAATAGAAAGGAACATCTAATGCATTGTGGTGGGTGGTAAAAGGACGAGCAGCAGCGCCACCAGGAATTGATTGCAGAACAGGCGTATCTACTTCCAAAGCTCCTTGTGCATTAAGGTACTCTCGGATGGTATTAATAATTTTGGTTCTTTTTACAAATACTTCTTTTACATCGGGGTTAACAATTAGGTCGGCATAGCGTTGACGATACCTGAATTCGGGGTCAGTAACAGCATCAAAAACATTTCCTTCCTCATCTCTTTTTACGATAGGTAAAGGCTTGAGCGATTTAGTTAGCAAAGTAACCGTTTCGGCATGTACAGATGTCTCTCCAGTTTTAGTAATAAATGCGTATCCAGTGCAACCAATTATATCGCCTAAATCGAGGCCATGTTTTACAACATCATCAAAAAAAGATTTGTCTTCGGTTGGGCAAATATCATCTCGTTTTACATAGAGTTGAATAATGCCTTTACTATCTTGAATTTTAATAAAGAAAACTTTTCCTTTATCATTAATACTCATAATTCTACCTGCAACGCATAAGCCAGTAAACTGATCTTTTGTTTCTTCGGTGTATGCGTTTTTTATGTCAACAGAATAATTATTTACAGGATATAGCGGTGCTGGAAAAGGATCAATACCAGCTGCTTGTAATTTTGCAAGTTTTTCTCTTCGGATTAATTCTTGCTCTGAAAAATGTAATTGACTCATCATAATTTTCACTTTGAAATCTACAAAAACAAAAGTCCCGCAGAAGCGAGACTTTGTATATGGATGGGTTAGTAAGTACTTGGAAACAAGTTTCCTTACACAATATTAAAAAGACTTTTAACTATTGCAAAAATATTTTTAAACAATTTTATTAACATTTTGACTTTAAATGTGGATTGCCAGGATTAAAAAACACTTTTACAAGGGTCCTTTTTTTGAAAATTACAACTATTTTTTTCTTGAATAATATTTCTTCTAATCGCTGAAACATTGATGAATAAAGCATTTCATTGATTTTAGTTTTCAAATATTTTTAGTCTCGTCATTCTTTTTTCCGCAAAATAATTTTGAAAAATTAAGTCCAAAACCGTTAAAAAATGAGTTAAAAAATATTTCCGGCGAAAGCTTAATATTACCTTTTATTTTTCTAAAAACGCCATTTATGAAGTTTCCAGCACCCGTTTCTGTAAAATGGATCGCCGATTTGATTCAGGCAGCATTACATGGAAATGTAACAAATCAGGCATTTGGCATCAACGAAATTCACAAAGTTGAAAGCGGTGATTTAGTTTTTGTTGACCATCCAAAATATTACGACAAGTGTTTAAACAGTAAAGCAAGTTATATCATCATCAACACAAAAGAGGTAATTATTCCTGATGGTAAAGCAATTTTAGTTGTCGCAAATCCTTTTGAAGCTTACCTGAAAATCATTAATCATTTTAGACCATTTGTTGCATCCCATAAACTAATTGCTGAAGATGTAAGTATAGGTGAAGGAACCATTATTATGCCCAATGTTTTTATTGGCCAGCAAGTAGTGATCGGAAAAAATTGTGTGATACATCCCAATGTTTCTTTACTTGCTTACACAAAACTTGGCGATAATATTGTTATTCAAGCGGGAACCGTTATCGGCAGTGATGCCTTTTATTACAACTCCAAAAAAGACAGAGAACTATGGTATAAAAGGATGCAGAGCTGTGGCAATGTGGTTATTGAAGATGATGTTGAGATTGGTGCCTGTTGTACCATCGACAGGGGTGTTACCGCCGAAACACGTATAGGAAAAGGAACTAAAATGGATAATATGGTGCATATTGGTCATGATACCATGGTAGGAAAGAATTGCCTGTTTGCCGCCCAGGTAGGCATTGCCGGTGGTACCATCATTGAGGATGGAGTGACACTTTGGGGACAAGTTGGGGTGAGTAAAACCCTTACCATTGGAGCCAATGCAGTGGTTTTAGCCCAAAGTGGAGTACCCTCCTCTTTAGCCGGTGGCAAAACTTATTTTGGATATCCTGCTGAAGATGCTTCCATTAAAAGAAGGGAATTAGTATGGATAAAACGTATTCCGGAATTATGGAAAAAAGTGATGGAATAAAAGTTAACCTAATGTGCACTTGATTGCCTATGTAGCTATGTGTTTATTTTTTTTAACACATAGGGATTTAGTAAAAACATAGGAAACATAGAATGCAAGTAGTTAGGTATACTGAAGCAACCCTTTTTTCAGGAAACGATTTAAGTTATTAAGTTATGCATTTTTTTTAATTCACCACAAATACGAATAATCGAATCGGAAACAGGCGTATATAGATATTCGGGAAATAATTTTTTTAGTTTACTATTATCAAAATTTACTTTTGCCGCAGCAGTGAGTGCCGTTTCTTTTGTGAGTAAGGGGTCTTTACCCGTAAAAACAGCTTTGATGGCTTTTATTCGCCATACAATTGCTGCAAGAAATGGGGTTACTTTTTTATGCGGTGGTTTTTTGCCAAAGCCTTTTGCAATTTGAGTAAAAATCTCTCGGTAAGAAATATTCTCTCCACATAAGATCACTCTTTCTGCTGTTACTTTGCTTTCCATTAAAAGAATCATCACATTCACTACATCCAATACATCTACAAATCCACTGCTACCTTCTGTATACCAGGGAAATTCATCAAACGCTGATTTAAATATTCCGGAAGATCCTGCTTCCCAATTACCTGCACCCAGAATGATAACCGGATTAACCATTACTGCATTTAATCCTTCACTAATACCTCGCCAGACTTCCATTTCAGCAAAATATTTTGTTTTCCCGTATTCACTATTACTGGTTTCTTCAGACCAATTCATTGATTCGTTAATGAATGTATCTTCTTTTATTCGTCCTAAAGCAGCTACCGAACTCACAAATAAAAGTTTTTGAATTTTTGCATCCAAACAAGCATTTACTACATTAGCTGTTCCTTCTACATTGGTATGATACATCATTCCTCTTTTCTTTGGATTGAAGGATACCACTGCCGCACAATGATACACCTGCTCCACGCCAACCATGGCTTCTTCCAAAGCAATTACATCCAGAATATCACCCCGAAACCATTCCACTTTATCGGCTCCTGAAAAACTCGGAATGTTAGAACGATATATGGCTCTAACCGTTTTCTCATTTTTCAATAATTGAGTAATCAAATGTGAGCCAACCAATCCACTTGCGCCGGTGACTAATACCATAAAGAATAATTATTTATCTGTTACAGATTATCTATCCTTGTATTTTATGTGAATCAAGGGTTGAATGACATGTAAACTTTTTGTCACTATATTATTGTCAATTTAGCCGCTGATTCGCATATTTTGTATACTTCTATACATTATTTGAAATGAATCGCCTATCTATTATTTCTTGAAGATACAAAATCCGAAATCATCAATGGGTTTATAGAAATCATAGATAAAATCCCCCAAATCTGCGATCTAGTTGCATTTCATACATTTTCCACTAACCACTAAATCCATTTGTGTGGCTACAAAACCCATGGGTAGGGTAATTTTGGGTACGTTAACCTGGTCTAGACAAAAAGTGGTACCGCATATGTCACACATAAAATGTACATGATCATCGTGGTGATGCCCCTCCACACATTGATCCTTGCAAAGTGCGTATCTTACAGAATTGTCTGCAGTTGGAATGGTATGAATAATGCCTTTTTCAACAAAAGTCTGTAATGTTCGGTAAATAGTTACCCGATCGAACTCGGTTCCACTTTGGTGCTCAATATCTGCATGTGCCAATGCACCCTTTGACTTTGTAAACAATTCAAGTATTTTTTTTCGGCTATCAGTAATACTTAACTGGTTACGTTTTAATGTTTCAATGGTGCTATATAACATACAATTATTGAGGGTTGTTATTAAAAATTCCGTTTACAAAATTACCCGTACCGGCTTTCTCAGCCAATAAGGTAACAATGTCTTTCTTTAATCGATCCAATTCTTCCTTTTTCAGTCCATCATAGATCTGTCCCCTAACTTTTCCGTCTTTATCAACCAACGCAAAAAATTGTGTATGGATAAACTGGTCCTCAATTTTTTCTACATTATTTTTTGGATCATCCAGTAAATAACTGCTTCGGGCCATTTGATAAAGACTGTCTTTGCGACCAGTTAGGAACACCCATTTTTTAGTATCAAAATTCATGGAATCGGAATAAACTTTTAGGCGCTCCCAAGTATCTCTATCCGGATCGCAGGTATGAGACACAATCATAAAATTGGGTTCATTTGAAAATTGTTCTGATAAAATCCGCATGTTTCCATTCATCTTCGGGCAAATTCCTTTACAGGTAGTAAAAAAGTATTCCACTACACAAACTTTCCCAAGCATATCTCGATCGGTAAAGATTTGGTTGTCTTGTGTTGTAAATCGAAAGGGCTTTACGTAACTAATCACCGGCAATTTACTTTTCCAGTTATCGGTTCCACGAAAAAGGAAATAGTAGAAAGCCAATACCAAAACCACAAAAAATAAAAGATACCCGATCAGTTTTTTATTCATACCGTGTTTTATTCGTCAAAGTTACAATTCTCAATGCTTATGATGAGAAAAGGGAATTGAATGAGATAAATATTTTGCAACATTGTTGCATTGTGCTAAATTTGCAACTTATGTTAAAAAGGATTAATTGGGACGCATTGGGAATTACGACTTCATTGGCCTGTGCCATTCACTGTGCTGTTTTGCCCCTATTCTTGAGTAGTTTACCATTATTGGGTGTAAATATTATTGAAAATACCGTTTTTGAATGCCTAATGATTGCGCTTGCTTTTGTAGTGGGAACCTATTCTTTATACCATGGGCGCAAAAAACACCACCATAGTTGGACTCCTATATTAGTTTTTGGTTTGGGAATAAGTTTGCTCTTATCTAAAATGATTTGGCATGAATGGCGCATTTGGTTTCTTGTGCCTGCAGTTATCTGCATAGTATCGGCCCACTTTTTAAACTTTCGACTTTGCAGGCACCATAACCATGCGCATGCTGATGATTGCAATCACTAAAATCCTTGCTGGGTAACGCTAAAGTCATTACGAGGTACGAAGCAATCAAGGTCCTTGACGTATGTTCGGCGAATGAGTAACTCATTCACCCATCTTTTTCATCTTTCAGATTAACGCCTAATAAGGTCAATTCATTCCTTATTTTATCGCTGGTTATAAAATCTTTTCTGTTTTTGGCTTCTGTTCACATATCCATCAGCAAGCCCTAGAACTAAAATCCCTGCCTATCATTCTGCCATAAAATCTTTTGAAAAGCTATTGTTAATTTTTAAAATGCCTTCCATTGTAGTGAGCCAGATTTGGATAACTATAAATGATTATCAATCAGTTATGTTTATTTGCTGTCAAACATGTGAAGGGATTATACCCGTTTCACAAAAATAAAAGATCACTCGGATAGATGTGACCTTTTTATGGAATTGTATTTTTTATATTTTACCAACCTAGCAAGTAAGCAAAAATCAACGGCACCACAATGGTAGCATCACTCTCGACAATAAACTTTGGTGTATGAATATCTAATTTCCCCCAAGTAATTTTTTCATTAGGCACGGCGCCTGAATAAGAACCATAGGAGGTTGTTGAATCGCTGATTTGACAGAAATAACCCCAAAAAGGAACATCATGCCATTCCAGATCCTGGTACATCATAGGTACAACACAGATAGGAAAATCTCCCGCTATACCACCGCCAATTTGAAAAAAGCCTACTCCTTTTCCTGAACTATTGTGTTTATACCAATCAGCCAGCCAAACCATATATTCGATACCACTTTTCATGGTACTTGCTTTTAGCTCATTTTTAATAATATAAGAAGCAAAAATATTTCCCATGGTACTGTCTTCCCAGCCTGGAACTACAATCGGAATATTCTTTTTAGCTGCGGCAAGCATCCAGCTATCTTTGGGATCAATTTCATAATACTGCTCCAGTACACCACTTAATAGCATTTTGTACATATACTCATGAGGGAAATATCTTTCCCCTTTTGCATCGGCATCTGCCCAAATCTTATAGATATGTTGCTGTAGCCTTCTAAAAGCCTCTTCTTCCGGAATACAAGTATCTGTAACACGATTATAATGGTTCTCTAGCAGTTCCCATTCTTCCTGAGGACTCAGATCACGATAATTAGGAACTC
>JAYTSC010000221.1:0-3709 GCA_043745885.1 Bacteroidota bacterium
TCCGGCTACAGTAGCGGAGGGGTTATAAACGATTTCTGCGCCATTCAGTCCTAAACACCTTGCTCCATCCGGAAAGTGTCGGTCGTAACAGATATACACACCAATCTTAGCAAACTTAGTTTGAAATACAGGATAACCCAGGTTGCCTGGCTTAAAGAAAAATTTCTCCCAGAAACCGCTGGTATGTGGAATATGATTTTTGCGATATTTTCCCAGATAGGTTCCATCAGCATCAATCACAGCAGCTGTATTATATAAAACGCCGGCTTGTTCTTTTTCATACACAGGTACAATCATCACCATATTGTATTTCTTTGCATATTCTTGCATACTTTCAATAGTAGGTCCGGGTACTGATTCAGCACTTTCATACCATGCTTTATCCTGACCTGGGCAGAAATAAGGGGTATTAAAAATTTCTTGAAAACAAAGAATTTGTACCCCTTTTTTTCCGGCTTCTTCAATTAAAGGAACATGTTTTTGTACCATGGCTTCTTTGATTTCGGCAATGGTGCCTTCTCCTTCTGTTTTAGCAAGGCTCATTTGGATTAGTCCGGATTTTATTATACGCATGTTAATTAGTAATTAAGAATTATGAATTTAGAATGATGAATTATGAATGATGAATTATGAATGAGGGCAAAGAAAATATAATAGCTTCAAAATCTTATGCATTTGCACTCGAAATAATTCGTTTGTATAAAACACTCAGCAATAATAAAAAAGAATACGTACTCTCTAAACAAATACTTAGAAGCGGAACCTCTGTTGGAGCAAATGTTCATGAAGCAGAAGCAAGTGAGTCAAAGAAAGATTTTATACATAAATCAGGAATTGCACTGAAAGAAATAAGAGAAACATCATACTGGCTTAATCTTTTAAAAGATAGTGATTATATATGTGAAGAAGGATTTAAGAAACTAATTAGTTTAGCTGATGAACTAACAAGAATTTTAAATAATATCATTTTAACAACTAAACAAAGATACTTCCCAAATTCATAATTCATCATTCCTAATTCTTAATTCCTAATTCATCATTCATAATTCATCATTCATAATTCATAATTCTAAATTACCGAAGATACTTTTTTCCTTCTAATAAATTTACCATAACCTTTTTCAACTTTACATTGATTATTTTCGATTGCTACTTTGCCACGTAACAATACCATTTTCACTTTACCGGTTACTTCCCATCCTTCATAACCAGAATAGTCTACATTCATATGATGTGTTTTTGCTGAGAGGATATGTTTTTCATTTGGATCGAAAATTAGAATGTCAGCATCACTACCCACAGCAATCGTACCCTTCTTGGGGAACATACCAAAAATTTTCGCTGCATTAGTAGCAGCCACTTCTACATATTTATGTAAAGTAATTTTTCCTTTGTTAACCCCTTCGCTAAATAATAATTCCATTCTGTTTTCAATTGCAGGGTGCCCATTCGGGATTTTTGAAAAATCATCTTTGCCCATTAATTTTTGATCCCATTTAAAAGGACAATGATCCGTAGCTACCACATTTACGATTCCCTGATTGATGCCTGCCCATAAAGTAGCTTGGTCTTTTTTCTCACGAAGTGGAGGACTCATTACCCATTTGGCAGCTTCAAAATCATTCTCATATAATGAAGCATCTAATAGTAAGTATTGAATACAAGTTTCAACAAATAGTTTTTGGTTTCTTTTCGTTGCATTTCTCACGGCATTCAATGCACCTAAGCAGGTTAAGTGAACGATATAACCGGGACAACCTGTATAGTTGGCCATATCTGCAAAACGTCCAGTGGCTTCCGCTTCGGTTACTTCCGGCTGGGAGAGGTAATGATAAAGTGGTGATAGTTTCCCTTCCGATTTGTGTTTGGCAACAAGGTAATCAATCATATCTCCATTGGTTGCATGTACATTAATTAGCCCACCTTGTTTTTTCACTTCTTGCATTAGGCCAATCATTTGACGATCGTCAATCATCAAAGCGCCTTTATAAGCCATGAATGTTTTGAATGAACTGATGCCTTCTTGTTGAATAATCGTTTTGATTTCCTTTTTTGTCTCCTCATTAAAATCAGTTACCGCCATGTGAAAACTATAATCACCAACAGCATTTCCGTTGGCCCTGCTATTCCATTCATCTAATGCGGCATGTAAACTATGCCCCTGTTTTTGAAGGATAAAATCAATAACAGTTGTGGTACCTCCAAATAAGGCAGCCCTGGTTCCGGTTTCATAATTATCGCTGGAATAGGTTCCCATAAATGGCATATCCAAATGTACATGCGGATCAATGCCTCCCGGCATTATCAATTTGCCGGTACCATCAATCACCTCATCGGCATTGACAGATAAATATTTTCCAATTAATGATATGGTCTCGCCTTCAATAAATATATCGGCGATATAATCATCGGTTGCAGTAATTATTCTTCCATTTTTAATTAAGACACTCATTCTTTTTATTTTGAATGTTGAATTTTATATGTTGAATGTATTGTGATGTTATATTTATAATTCAACATTTATCATTTAAAATTATTATTATTTCTCATCATTAACCCATACACAATTCCACTTACACCGAATCCAACAAACCAAGCATAATGATAAATATTTCTAATCCAGCTAGGAAAGAGTTCAACACTTATTATTTTAATGGTAGTTAAAAAACCAGGTACATTTGGTAAGATACCTAATAAAAGGGCAGATATGGCTGCCGGGTTAATGCCATTTTTAAAACGGTAAATACCATGATGGTTATATAAATCATTAATGACCAATTGTTGTTTTCGGATAAAATAATAATCAACGATCATAATTCCTCCAACAGGACCCAGTAAACTTGAGTATCCTACCAACCAGGTAAAAATATAACCACTCGGGTCTGCAATTAATTTCCATGGAAAAATAAGTATACCGATGATCCCTGTGATATAACCTCCTTTCCTAAAACTAATTCTTGTTGGAGAAAGGTTTGCAAAATCATTGGCGGGACTAACCATATTTGCTGCAATGTTTGTGGCTAATGTTGAAATCGCAACGGCAATCATGGCGGCACTGATTATTAATTTATTATCAAACTTACCGGCCAAAACCAACGGATCCCAAATGGTTGTTCCATAAATTAGTGTTGTTGCTGATGTAACGACAACCCCTATAAAGGAAAATACTGTCATGGATGAGGGAAGTGCCATTGCTTGTCCGAAAATTTGTGCTTTCTGGCTTTTCGCATAACGAGTAAAATCTGGAATATTTAAGGAAAGAGTAGCCCAAAATCCTACCATGCCCGTTAATGCGGGAAAGAAGAATGTAAAGAAACCGGCTGTAGAAATAAATTTTGAAGGCTGCGCTAAAATGGGTCCCAATCCATTCACTGCATGAATGGCCCAAAACAATAATGCCAATGCAGCAAAAGGTAAAAAGAAGGCTTTGAATACCAATAGTTTTTTTATGCTTTCTACTCCGAGGTATATAACATACATATTTAGGATCCAAAATATAAAAAAAGTAATGGCAGGTCCAGTTTGCAAACCCCAGGAATCAGGAAAGATTTGAGGCATTGTTTCTAAAGCCGGAAACCATAAGCGTAGCAACTGATATAATGCAAATCCACCTATCCATGTTTGTATTCCAAACCAGCCACAGGCAACGATGGCCCTGAGCATAGCTGGAATGTTAGCACCTTTTGTGCCAAAGCTTGCCCTTGCGAAA
>JAYTSC010000222.1:0-10969 GCA_043745885.1 Bacteroidota bacterium
GGAAGTTTTGGCATGGGATGCATCGGAGCTACGGCAATTACTTCATTTACTAATAAACGAAAACGGTTACCCATATCCACCATCGATGCATTTAATGCCAAGCCGGGAGCAGAATTAAAAACCAATCGAACCGGATCTGCTTTGCCACCAATACCTAATGGATGTATTTCACAACTGGGCTTTCCATCAGCGATACTTTCGCAGATCTCTAACATATGACTTCCCAGCACCATTCTATTATCAGGATTAAAATGGTAAGTATAATCCTCCATAAAGCTATTCCCTCCTTTCATACCACTACCCATTACTTTCATGGCACGAACGAGTGCGGCAGTTTTCCAATCTCCCTCAGCTGCAAAACCGTAACCTTTATTCATTAAACGTTGTGCAGAAATTCCGGGTAACTGAATCAAACCATGTAGATCCTCAAAAGTATCGGTGAACCCTTTAAAGTTTCCAGATTCTAAAAAAGCTTGAAGTCCGATTTCTATTTTAGCTGCTTCACGTAAAGAATGGCGTTGTTCTCCATCTTTTAGTAATGAATCTACTAAAGAATAACTGGCTTCATATTCTTCCACTAAAGAATCAATTTGTTTGTCGGAGGTTTCATTGATTACTTTAACAAGATCGCCAACTCCGTAGGTATTTACGCTATAGCCAAATTTAATTTCAGCTTCGACTTTATCCCCTTCTGTTACTGCTACATTTCGCATATTGTCGCCGAAGCGTGCAAATTTTGCAGATTGCCAATCATGCCAGGCAGCAGCGGCTCTGGACCATACATTTATTTTATCTAAGGATTCGGGATCTTCCCAATAACCTACCACTACCTTTCTATTCAATCGCATACGACTCATCAAAAATCCAAATTCGCGATCTCCATGAGCAGATTGGTTAAGGTTCATGAAATCCATATCAATGGTAGACCATGGAATATCACGATTGAACTGCGTATGAAAATGTAGTAAGGGCTTAGACAATACTTTCAATCCCCCTATCCACATTTTTGCCGGAGAAAAAGTATGCATCCATGTAATGATACCAATACAATGCTTACTGGCATTGGCTTCCATACAGACAGCATAAATTTCTTCAGCTGATTTTACGGTGGGTTTATAAATAATACTAATCGGTATCAGTTCTGAGTTATGTAATGAGACTGCAATAATTTGTGAATGTTGGGCTACTTTTTGTAGTGTTTCATCACCATATAAATCTTGGCTACCGGTAACAAACCATACCTCTTTTTTTTTCAGTTCTATCATATCAACTATTTTTATAAATTTTTCATCCAGCTGCCTTGGTCTTCTCAACTATATGGAATGACTATTTTTATTTTACTGAGAATTTATATTTGGTTACCTGGCGATATGTTTCACCGGGTTTTAATATTGTATTTGGGAAAGATGGCTGATTAGGTCCATCCGGGAAGTGCTGTGTTTCCAAACAAAGTGCTGCATGCTTTGGATATAGTAAATTATTTTTTCCTTTTAATGTACTATCTAAGAAATTGCTTGTATAAAACTGAATGCCCGGTTCAGTTGTAAATACTTCCATAAATCTTCCACTCTTTGCATCATAAACAGTAGTTATCAGTTCCAGATCAGATCCTTTTCTATTTAACACCCAGTTGTGATCGTATCCTCCATTTAAAGAAGCAATTTCTTTACCAACTTTTTTTGCTGAGGTAAAATCCATTGGGGTTCCTTTTACATCAGACAATTGTCCTGTAGGAATTAATAAGCTGTCCACAGCCGTAAATTTATCTGCTTTAATCATCACTTCATGATCCATTATTGTCGACTCTTTTCCTCCTGATAAATTAAAATAACTGTGATTAGTAAGATTTACCGGCGTGGCTTTATCTGTTGTGGCGTTATAAGCAATTTGTAAAGCATTATCAGTTGTAAGTGTATAAACAACAGTAACGTTTAAGTTACCGGGAAAACCCTCATCCCCATCTTTACTGGTGTAGCTTAATTGTAAACTACTATCCCCTGCAGGCTTGGTTACCTGCCAGATAACTTTATCAAATCCTTTTATTCCACCATGTAAAGTATTGCCATTATTATTTAGTGGCAATTGATAGGTTTTACCATCTAATACAAATTTCCCTTTGGCAATTCTATTTCCATAACGACCAACGAGGCATCCGAAATAAGGGTTCCCTTTTTGCAAGTAACCCGATAAAGAATCAAAACCCAATATCACATCTCCCATTTTATTCTCTTTATCAGGTGTGATAATATTGGTTACCGTACCTCCATAATTCAAAATACTTACTTGGATTCCGTTTGGATTGGTAATAGTAAATTTTGTGACTGATTCATTTTCGAATAGACCAAAAGGAATTTCAGTAATACTAAATTTCATGGTTACCGTATTCTTGGGGTTAGTATTGCAGGCAGTTAACAAAAAAGCTACAGAAATAAAAAATAAAATAATTTGTTTTTTCATTTGTCAATATTTTAATAAAAGGTTATTTATTCTGACCATAATAACTGTGAGTACCATGTTTTCTTTCAAAATGTTTTTGAATCAAAGCTTCTTTCAATCTGGGAGAATCTTTGTTAATCTGTTCTGTTAGATAAGCCATTTGAGCAATATTTTCTAATACTGCACTATTGTACACTGCTTTTTCAGGCGTTTTGCCCCAAGTAAAAGGAGCATGATTGGCAACGAGTATCATTTCCATCTCTTCATAGTTCAAGCCTTTCTCTTTCAAACAATTGATGATTTGTATTCCTGTTTCATATTCATAGTTTCCTTTGATCATTTTGTCGTTCATGGGAGCAGCACAAGGAATATCATACGTTGTGTGATCTGCATGGGTAGTTCCGTAAATAGGAATATTTCTTTGTGTCTGGGCCCAGGAAGTTGCATAAGTAGAATGTGTATGAACAATGCTTCCAATATTTGGCCAATGTTTATAAAGAACTGCATGGGTAATTGTATCAGAGGAAGGACGTAGTGAACCCTGAATTGTATTTCCCTCAAGATCAACTATGACCATTTTTTCAGGTGAAAGCTCCTCATAAGGCACACCACTCGGTTTAATCGCAAATACCCCTAAGCTTCTATCTATGACACTAACATTACCAAAAGTGAAGAGAACTAAGTTCAGTTTAGGTAATTGCCTATTTGCCTCAAAAGCAGCTTGTTGTAATTGTTGGTATTTCAAATTCCTTAAATTATTGGTATAAGTTCTACAATATAGTTTGTTGTTCGATAAATAGGCCTAAGTCAGTATACTTTTGGTATCTTTTTTCGTAGATATCCGATTTTAGTTTATTGGGGAAATATTCTGAACCGAAGCCTTGTCCCATTGCATTCATGGCATCTTCCACTTTCGAATGAATACCGGCTACGGTTGCAGCGAACATTGCAGCACCCAATGCGCAGGTCTGTTCACTCTTATGAATTCGAATGGGCATATTCATCACATCAGCCATCACTTGCATAATGTAGGGAGATTTTTTAGCCACACCCCCTAAACCAATCAATCCAAGAACCGGGATGCCTTCCTCTCTAAATCTATCAACAATTTTTCTTGCGCCAAAACAGGTAGCTTCTACCAATGCTTTAAAGATTCGAGGTGCATCACTAGAGAGATTTAATCCCGTAAATGCAGATTTTAAAAGTTGGTTTGCATCCGGTGTTCTTCTTCCATTCAACCAATCAATCGCAATTTCATCTTCAAGTTGAAGTGGGATTGCATCAGCATAAATACTTAGATCTGAAATTATTTTATCCAGTATTTCTATTTTTAATTTGACTGCGGTTTCAGCATCTACTAATTTGGATTGAGACAAAATATTTTCTATTGGCCATGCCAGTAGATTTTTAAACCAGGCAAAAGCATCACC
The DNA here is from genome assembly GCA_043745885.1 of Bacteroidota bacterium. Lineage (GTDB taxonomy): Bacteria > Bacteroidota > Bacteroidia > Chitinophagales > Chitinophagaceae > Sediminibacterium. Next base: position 3,867 of record JAYTSC010000222.1, read on the forward strand.
AAAAGCAGATTGACCCGCTTCCATTCCCATCATTCCGGGAATAATGGAGCCCAGCACCTGACCACAAATTCCTTTCACCAATTTCCCTTTTAATTCTTGAATGGGCACCACCAACATATCACAAGTGGAAGTACCCATCACTTTACTAAGATGATAAGGTTCGATTTGACCACCAACCGCTCCCATATGACAATCGAAAGCACCAATACCAATAAGCACTTCTACTGACAACCCTAACTTTTGTGCCCACTCATCTGATAAGTTACCGGCAGCCTGGTCGGATGTATAGGTTTGGGTAAATAATTTCGAAGTATACCCATCTAATAATGCATCCCATGACTTAAAAAAATCATTTGGGGGTAACCCATTAAATTCTTCTGCCCATAAACTTTTATGACCTGCGCTGCAAACCCCTCTTTTCATTTGATGAACATCACTGCCACCAGTTAATAAATAGGGGACCCAATCACAATGTTCAACCCAGGAATAAGCATGTTCACGAACTGCTTCATCTTCTCTTAAAACATGTAACAATTTTGCCCAAAACCATTCAGAGGAATAAATACCACCAACAAATTGGAGATAATTAGTATCAAAATTTTTTGCATGCAAATTCAGTTCCTCCGCTTCATGAATGGAACTATGATCCTTCCATAAAACAAACATGGCATTGGGGTTATTTTCAAAACCTTCTAATAATGCTAATGGGGTTCCCCTTTTGTCTACTGCCACCGGTGTAGAGCCGGTTGTATCTATAGAAATTCCTTTAATCTCTATGGCAACGGTAGCTCCGGCCTTTTTAAGACAATCTTTTATTGTAAACTCCAGTCCTTCCACATAATCCAACGGATGCTGTCGAAACAGGTTTTTTGAAGAATCACAATAGAGTCCTTTTTTCCATCTTGGATAATAAAAAATTGAAGAAGCCACTTCTATCCCATTCATAGCATTCACGATAATAGAACGAACCGAATCCGTTCCAAAATCTACACCTATCACATATTGATCGTTTACCATGGTAGTATTTAGTGAAAAAGTACTTCTAATTTTGTATCTTGATAATCATTTACAAAACAAATAATATTCTTATACTTCCTAAACTCATCTTCGGTGTGCATGGTGGTTAGTACGACAGTTTTCATTCCTGCATTTTCTGCCGCTTCAACCCCTTTTGGTGCATCTTCAAAAACAATACAGTCCTGATAACGGATGCCAATTATATCAGCACATCGAGTATAGGTTTCAGGATCAGGTTTACTCTTCTTTACATGCTCCGCTGCTGTGATCGTTGGAAAATAATGCCGGATATTCAAACCATCCAGTACAAAATCGATATTGTATAAAATTGCCGCTGACCCAATGGCCATGTGAATATTTTCTTTTGAAGCTTTTGACAAAAAGACATCCAAACCGCTTAACAATTGTAAAGAGGGTTTAAATGCTTGCTGGTAAGCAGCTTCTTTTGCATAACTCATCCTTGTTTTTTCGTCTGCAGAAAATCTCCCCGGAAAAATTCTTTCTAGCAATTCATCATTCTTTCCATAACACGCTTCTTTCATTTGTGCAAGACTAATATCGGCACCCAAATCATTTAAAATTTGATGCCATGCTTTAATGTGGAAATCCATGTCATCAATCATTGTTCCATTCAGATCGAACAAGAAAGCTTTTTGTATATGCATATATTTTTGTCTACAGAATAACCCGTACTTATTATTAAATGAATCGATTAATCAAATTCTCCAAATATTCTTGTTTACCACTATTCACGGTAGGTTCTCCATTGGTAACAGCAAAATCTCTGAGTGCTTCTAAATTAACTTTCCCTTCTTCAAATGCTTTGCCGGTGCCAGTATCAAATGATGCATAACGGTCTTTCCTGACTTTTTTGTAGTCTGAATGCTGCAATACTTTGTCAGCAACAAGTAAGGCCCTGGCAAATACATCCATTCCACCAACATGTGCATAAAAAAGATCTGCCGGATCGGTTGAGTTCCTTCTACGTTTTGCATCAAAATTTATTCCACCGCCTGCAAAGCCTCCGGCTTCCAAGATTACTAACATCGTTTCAGCTAATTCGTTAATGTTGTTAGGAAACTGATCAGTATCCCATCCATTTTGATAATCGCCTCTATTGGCATCCATACTACCCAACATTCCTGTATCAGCTGCCACTTGCAACTCATGTTGAAATGTATGTCCTGCCAGGGTTGCGTGATTCACTTCAATATTCAATTTAAAATCATTTAACAAATCGTATTGACGAAGAAAACCAATAACCGTTTCACTATCATAATCATACTGGTGCTTGCTTGGTTCGCAGGGCTTCGGTTCAATAAAGAATGTACCTTTAAAACCGTTGCGCCTTGCATAGTCTTTTGCTGTGTGTAAGAACTTGGCCATATGCTCTTTTTCTCTCTGCATATTGGTATTCAGCAAACTCATATAACCTTCACGTCCACCCCAAAAAACATAGTTTTCTCCTCCCAATTCAATAGTAGCATCCAGTGCCGCTTTTACTTGGGCAGCTCCGTGTGTTAGTACATGAAAATCAGGATTGGTGGCAGCACCATTCATATAACGTCGGTTGCTGAAAAGATTCGCTGTTCCCCATAATAACTTCACCCCACTATCTGCCTGCTTTTGTTTTGCATAGGCTACCAATGTTTGCAATCTTTTTTCATTATCTGCTATATCATTTGTATAATCAACCACATCCACATCATGAAAACAGTAATAAGGAATATTCATTTTCGTGATAAATTCAAATGCAGCATCCATTTTATCTTTTGCTCTCTCAACTGCATCCGATTTCACATTCCAAGGATACAAATGAGTGGGCTCTCCGAAAGGATCACCCCCATTTCCTACAAATGAATGCCAATAGGCACAGGCAAAACGCAACCAATCTTTCATAGACTTTCCTGCAACAACTTTATTTTCATCATACCAACGAAAAGCTAATGGGTTGTCAGACTCAGTTCCTTCAAATTTTACCTGACCAATACCCTTAAAAAACGCTTGATTACCTGTTACAATTTTCATTTGATTACATTTTTATTTTTTACAAAAGTTACAACTAGTTAATTTTCTGAAGGAGTAAATTTTTCCATTCAGCATATAAATCATCATACAAACTATTTTTAGTAGGCTCAATTTTTTGGAGCGGTTTCATACTTGTGAATGCATCTTTTTCATTAGAAAATATTTCAGCTCCTATTCCTGCTCCAATAGCCGCACCTATACTTCCATCGCAATTGTATAACTCTACGGGTGTATTGGTTGCATTTACAAAGGCATTTACAAATACATCACTCAAAAATAGATTGGCTTTTCCGGCACGTATAACAGTTGGGTTTAATCCATTTTCACGCATAATGTCTAAACCATATCGAAAAGAAAAGGCAATGCCTTCCTGTGCAGCACGGAAAATATGTGAAGCTCCGTGTTTATTAAGGTCAATATTTTGAAGATGTGCACCAATGGTTTTATTATTGAGCATTCTTTCTGCCCCATTTCCAAAGGGTAAGATACGTAAGCCATTACTACCGGGAAGAATTTCTCTTGCGGCATCATTCATTTCTGCATAAGTAAGACTATAACCTGTAATTTTCCTGACCCAATTATTCATAATCCCTGTACCATTAATACACAACAAAACACCGATCGAATTTTTTTGTTGGGTATGATTTACATGTGCAAAGCTGTTTACACGCGATTCTTTGTCGTAGGCCAGTTGATCGCTCACACTATAAATAACACCCGAAGTACCAGCAGTTGCTGCTATTTCACCGGGTTGCAAAACATTTAATGACAATGCATTGTTTTGTTGATCCCCGGATTTATAGGTTATGGGAATATGGGCTTTTAAAGAAAGCTTATTGGCTACTTCTTCTTTCAATAGACCATGTGATTCAAATACATTCTTTAATTCAGGAATGATGGATTCATCAAAGCCATAATAACTAAATACATCTTTAGAAAGTTCGTGTTTTGCAAAATCCCAGAAAATACCTTCTGATAAGGCAGATATGGTGGTGGTAGTTTGTCCCGTAAGTTTCATGGCGATAAAATCGCCCGGCAACATTACCTGATAAATTTTTTCATAAACAGCAGGTTCATTCGCTTTTACCCAAGCTAACTTAGAAGCAGTAAAATTACCAGGTGAATTTAAAAGATGTGACAAACATTTCTCTTCACCTATTATTTGAAATGCTTTATTTCCAATATTAACTGCACGACTATCGCACCATATAATACTATCCCGTAAAACCTGCTGGTCTTTATCAATTAACACCAAACCATGCATTTGATAGGCAATACCGATAGCAGCAATGTCTTTGGAATGATACAGTTTAGTTGCATTCAATTTTAAAATGGCTTCCTGAACATGTAACCACCACATTTCGGGTGATTGTTCTGCCCATCCGGATTGCTTAGAAATGATGCCTGATTCTGTATCGGGATATTGTGTTGAGGCAATACATTTTTGCGTATCCGCATTAACTACAGAAACTTTTATAGAAGAAGTACCGATATCTATACCTAATAATAACATGGACTACTTGGATTAGTTTATTAAATGCGTTTATTAGGGCTTGATAGACGGTTTTGGCTCATAAGCATCAAATAACGCATTCTAAAACGGAAACAATATCGGAAGAATTTTTAAAAATGCAACCGATTGCATTATTTTTTTTATAAATTGTTATAAAATAGGAATAAGCCGACCCTGGAAATTTTGATACAATAGCTTTTAAGTAACTATACGGATTAAGCTATCAAGCGAACTATCAATTTACTGGTAAGTTGAAATCGATTGTAATTATGAGCAAAGAAAAAGAAATAACGATTTACGATCTGGCAGCCCATTTGAATCTTTCAGCTGCAACCGTGAGCCGTGCCTTAAATGACCATCCTGCTATTAATAAATATACCCGAAAGAAAATTGCTGATCTAGCCATTAAACTCGGCTATCGACCAAATAATTTTGCCAGTAATTTACGAAAGCAAAAGACAAATACCATTGGAGTAATTTTACATGAATTGAGGAGCCAATTTATGACCTCTGTATTGTCGGGTATTGAAAAAATAGCCACAGAAGCCAATTACGACCTTATTATTGCTCACTCTTCCGAATCCTTTAAAAAAGAAGCAGCCAATGCTAATAATCTCTTTCAGAAAAGAGTAGATGGGGTAATAGCTTCTTTGGCTTTTGATACTTCTGATCTGTTACATTTTGAGCCGTTTAAACGTAAAGGTATCCCGGTAATTTTTTTTGATAGGGTCTTTGAAGAGAGCGAAGGTGCTAAAGTGATCATCAATAATAGGAAAGCCGGTTATGATGCTACTAAACATTTAATTGAGCAAGGGTGTAAACGTATTGCACATGTAACTGCTAATCTAAATCGTAATGTGTATGCTGAAAGGCTAAAAGGCTATCAATTGGCACTTTCAGATCATGGAATCAAATACAATAACAAACTAGTGATCATTAACGATCTATCTGAAGATGCCAGCAGTCAAGCAACAAAAAAAATTATGGCTATGAAACCAATGCCAGATGCCATTTTCTTTACCAACGATTTTTGTGCTGCCGTTGCCATCCAAACATTGAAAAAGGCAGGTATCCGTGTTCCGGAAGATATAGCCATTGTTGGTTTTAATAATGATGTAATCAGTAAAATCATTGACCCCATGTTAACCACCATAAATTATCCGGGAATAGAAATTGGAGAAATTGTTGCTCGAAACCTCATCAATCATTTACAGGGAAACTCGAATATCAATTTGACTAATACGATTATCATAAAATCAGAATTAATTATACGCACCTCTTCTCTGAAAAAAAAGAAATAAAAATTTGTACTTTTATGAAAAAACTTCTATTGCTACTACTTTATTACAGACTACAAACTATTTTTGCTGAAGAGGGTTATCAATTATGGCTTTGGTATGACAAAATAACCGGGTTAATAAAAACTGCTAATAAAGGCTTTGTAATACGCTCTGAAAATACAATAAAGATGGAACCATTATTCCTATAGACGCTAATCAACAAAATTAATTTTTTTTAAAAATCAAAATTGTTCTTTTATGAAAATGCCAATCTTATTTACCGTTTTTTTTATTTCCATTGCAGCCCTTTCACAAAACCAGATCGTATTACAAGCTGACAAAGGAAAAGACATCATCAACAGAAATATTTATGGACATTTTGCCGAACACCTGGGACATTGCATCTATGGTGGTTTTTATGTGGGCGATAACAATACAAAGATTCCCAACAAAGACGGAATACGTTTAGATGTAATTGATGCTTTGAAAAAATTAAAAGTGCCGGTTCTAAGATGGCCTGGTGGATGTTTTGCTGATACCTATCACTGGAAAGATGGTATAGGAGCAAAAGATAAACGTCCATCTATGTTAAATGTTTGGTGGGGAAATGTAAAAGAAGATAACAGTTTCGGCACCAACGAATTTTTAAATATGTGTGAATTACTGAACGCAGAACCCTACTTAAGTGGCAATGTAGGAAGCGGTACACCTCAGGAATTATCGGATTGGATAAAATACACAACGCATCCCAATAAAAGTAGTCCAATGCCGGAACTCAGGCAACAAAACGGACGGCCGAATCCATGGAATGTAAAATATTGGGGATTGGGCAATGAAGCCTGGGGTTGTGGAGGCAATATGAAACCTGAATATTATGCGAATATCTATCGCCAATATGCAACATTCATGACGAACGGAAGTACAAAAGAAAAAATATTTCGCATTGCCTCCGGAGCCAGTGATGCTGATTATAATTGGACGGAAGTATTGATGAGAGATATCCCATTAAATATGTTGGATGCCGTAGGCGTTCATCATTATTCAGTAATCAATTGGAATAAAAAAAGCGCTGCTACCGCATTTAGTGAAGAAGAATATTATACTACTATGCAAAGAGCACTTGAGATGGAAGAATTGGTTACTAAACATAGTGCTGTAATGGATAAATATGATCCTAAAAAAAGAGTAGCCATGGTAGTAGATGAGTGGGGCGGATGGTATGATGTTGAACCGGGTACAAACGGTTCATTTCTTTACCAACAAAA
>JAYTSC010000223.1:0-11389 GCA_043745885.1 Bacteroidota bacterium
ATACTATTATCTGTTGTTCTTGGATATTCGATGGCAGCCTTGTATACTTTGTTGCGATTTGTGGAACGTTTAGAAAATAAAAAATCCGAAGTTTGGAATTGTGCTACTTAATTCAATTATAAATTTTAAATTACTCACTGTGTCAGCTTTTTTTTATCACAAATTCTTTAAAAAAATAGTCATGAATAGATTGAAAACAGGCATCTTACTACTTTTGGCCATTTTTTTCGTCTCAGCATCTGCACAAAAAAACTATACTCCGGATTGGGCTTCCATAGATAGTAGACAAGTGCCTACTTGGTTTGAAGATGCTAAATTCGGAATCTTTATTCATTGGGGATTATACAGCGTTCCTTCCTATAGCCCCACAGTGAGAGATGGTGTGGGGCTATATGAACGTTATGCCGAGTGGTATTGGCGCAGGTGGAAAGAGCCCGGCAAAAATCAAAAGTATTTTACCGATTTTCATAATCGTGTATATGGTAAAAATAAGCAATACCAAGACTTTGCTAATGATTTTAAGGCTGAAATGTTTCAACCCTCCGAATGGGCAAATTTATTTGAAAAAGCTGGGGCTAAATATGTTGTATTAACTTCAAAACATCATGAAGGATTTACCTTATGGCCATCTAAATATTCCTGGAACTGGAACGCTTTGGATGTAGGCCCTCACCAAGATCTGTTAGGTAATCTAACGACAGCGGTAAAAAGTAAAGGTATTAAAATGGGTTATTATTATTCATTGCTCGAATGGTATAACCCCTTGTATAAAAAGGAAACCATTAATCAATATGTGGATGAACACATGATTCCACAAATGAAAGAACTGGTAAACACTTACAAGCCGGATGTGTTCTGGACCGATGGGGAATGGGATTATACGTCTGATGTTTTAAAAAGTACCAGTTATTTGACATGGTTATTCAATGAATCGCAGGTAAAGAATAGTGTAGTAGTTAATGATCGCTGGGGCAAAGAAACTAGAAGTAAACACGGAGGTTTTTTTACAACCGAATATGATTTAGTGCATGATGGAAATGCCAAGGAAATTAAATTTGATAGGCCATGGGAAGAATGCAGAGGCATGGCAGGCTCTTTTGGTTATAACAGAAATGAACAGCTTGAAGATTATTCAACCTCGGAAGAGTTAGTGCACATTCTCATTAACAAGGTTGGAAGAGGAGGTAATCTATTACTAAACATAGGGCCAACAGCTGATGGTAGAATTCCTGAAATTATGCAACAAAGACTAACAGATATTGGAGCCTGGCTCAAAGTAAATGGGGATGGTATTTATAATACTCGAAAATGGGAAGCCGCGCCGGTTGTTACCAAAGCAACAACTATCTATTATACTAAGAATGGAAAGGATTTATATGTATTGTGTACCAAATTTCCAGAAAAGGATATCTTAGTTGAACATATCAATAAGCCGGTTAGTGTTACAATGTTGGGATTGAAATCTACTATCAATACTGAGTATAAAAACGGAAATTTAAATATTGCTATACCGAAAGTTACCCCTGCCAATAATCCTTGCAACTATGCATGGGTTTTTAAATTGGAAGGCGTTTTGTAAGCAAACTATTTTACTTTAAATAAAAATATGCGGAACAGATTTTTTTCTACCTTATTATTTGTAATAGCCACCTTACACACACAGGCACAGATAACGCAAGCCACTAATAAACCCGAAAGAGTAGGTTGGTATCAGGACCTTGGTTTTGGTATGTTTATTCACTGGAATATAGATGTTTCATTGGGAGCAGTTATCAGTCATTCACTGGCAGGGGCATCTGATGAGTATGCGGAAAAATATTTTACGGAATTGCCTGCTTATTTCAATCCCGAAAAATTCAATCCAACCCTTTGGGCTAGAGCAGCAAAACTTGCGGGGATGAATTATGTTGTTTTCACAACCAAACATCATTCAGGTTTTTGTATGTGGGATACAAAAAGCACTTCACTAAACATCATGAATACACCCTTTAAAAGGGATATCACTAAGGAAATCATAGAAGCATTCCGTAAAGAAGGGATTGCTATCGGAATGTATTTTTCACCTGAAGATTTTCATTATTTCTATCAGCATAATATTCCAATGGGCAGATTACAGTTGCCGCAACATTATCCGGTTAACAATCCCGGGTTGATGGAACATGATAAAAATCAATTAAAGGAACTACTCACTCAATATGGTAAGATTGATATTCTTTTTTTAGATGGACCGGGTGATGGTTTAAGAGAATATGCATGGAGTATTCAGCCGGATATAGTGATTACAAGAGATTTGATGAAAACCCCCGAACAAAATACACCCAATGAACCATTGCCCAGACCCTGGGAATCATGTTACACAATGGGAACAGACTGGGGTTATAAACCTACCAATGATCAACACAAAACGGGAACACAGGTTATTAATATGTTGATAGAAATCAGGGCCAAAGGAGGTAATTTTTTATTAAATGTAGGTCCCAAGCCAGATGGTGAAATTCAGATAGAAGCGCAAAATATACTGCAGGAAATTGCCTTATGGAATTTTGCCAATTCAGAAAGCATCTATCAAGTAAAACCATTACCCGTAATCCGTGAGGGTAATGTATGGTATGCTCAGTCCAATAATGAAAAATACATCTATGCCTATGTAACTAGGAGTAGTTATGAAGACTGGAAATATGGCGATAGAAAATCGTTTGTGCTAACACATATTGAAGGCAACAGCAAAACTAAAGTAAGTATGCTTGGATACAAATCTGAGCTGGTAGAGTACAAAAAAGATTTTGATGCCAAAACATATATTGCTCCAACACCACTTGGTTTAGTCATAAGTGCTGTAAATGGCCAGCGCTTTTATACCAATAACCAATGGCCTAATGCAGTTGTCTTGAAAATTGAAAATGCTGTATTTCGAAAACTAAATATTCCATCAGGTTCACATAGTAATATGGATGGAGCTAAATAATAAAAGTGATTCATGGCTATATTTATAACCATACTAGGCTTATTAGTTTTGGTATTGCTGATTACCTATTTCAGGATGCATACTTTTCTCGCTTTTATGCTGGTATCTATCAGTATAGGATTGGTATTGGGTATGCACCCGGAACAGTTATTTACATCCATTCAAAATGGAATGGGTGGAACATTGGGTTCTATTGTTGGAATCATTGCATCAGGTGCCATGCTCGGTAAGCTGATCGCGATTAGTGGTGTTGCGCAGCAGATATCTGCTAAAATGGTTGAATGGGTTGGAATACCCCATATCCGATGGGCTTTTATGATTACAGGGTTTATTGTTGGGTTACCTCTTTTTTATTCTGTTGGGTTTATGTTATTGGTACCTATTGCCATTACATTCGCTTATCAAAATAAAGTATCTGCCGTATTTGTGAGTCTGCCTTTGTTAGCTTCTCTATCTGTTACACAGGGATATTTACCTCCTCATCCGGCACCCCTGTTTCTTGTTAAACAGTTACATGCCGATATGGGTCTTACTTTGTTTTATGGTATCATTATATCCATACCTGCCATTCTTATCTCGGGTGCCTTATATGGATCAACGATAAAAAAATATCTAACCACTCCCAATCTTTCTTTTGTAGCTAAACAAATACCCAAAAAGGATTTGCCTCCTGTGCTTCTATGTTTTATCATTGTGCTGCTGCCTATTGTACTAATTGGAACAGGCTCTTTTATTTCTCCTTTATTATCGGATGCAACCCTGCTTAAAAATGTCTTGCTTTTTATCAGCGATGCAACAGTGAGTTTATTAATTACTGTTTTCTTTGCTCTTTTTTCATTGGGTATTCTGAAAAAGAAAAACGGGGAGGAGATTAATAAACAGTTTACGGAAGCAGTAAAGGATGTGTCTTCCATTCTCCTCATATTTGGTGCTGCAGGTGCTTTAAAACAGGTACTCACAGATGCGGGTGTTTCACAAGTGATAGCTAGCCAACTCCAAACCCTTCATATGAATTATTATGTATTGGGCTGGATGATTGCCGCCATCATCCGCGTTTGTGTAGGCTCTTCAACTGTTTCAGGAATTACCACTGCCGGCTTTATTTTACCATTAATGACTAATTCATCCATTAATCCCAATCTTATGGTGTTAAGCATAGGTGCCGGAAGTATGATGTTTTCTCATGTAAATGATACCGGATTCTGGCTTTTTAGGGAATACTTTCAATTGTCTATGAAGGATACCATTAAAACATGGTCTGTAATGGATACACTTGTGTCTGTAATGGGGTTGGTTGGCGTGTTAGCACTTTCTTTTATTATTTAAATGGCAAATTTTATTGGGTAATGGTTTTCTATTAGGAATTTAAAACCTGGAGCAATAGTAATAAGCGGTTGGTTATGGTGAATCTCAACCCATTACTACCAATAATACTGCAGATGCTAGTCAGAAAAATAGCCGAGTAGCGTTTGCCATTTAGTAATAGTCAACTTAAAAAATCTTGGGGAAGCCTGTAAAATGAAATCAATTAAGTGGCTTTTTATTTTAAAAGAAACGCAGGGTATTCTGTACCTTCGTTAGAATTTTGTGGGCATTAAAATTAAAAGGCTTTATGGCATTTATTGATTATTATCAAATATTGGAAATTGCAAAAAATGCAAGTGAGGACGATATAAAAAAAGCCTATCGGAAATTAGCTCGTAAACTGCATCCCGATCTCAATCCCAATGACAAAACAGCCAATCAAAAATTTCAACAGATCAATGAAGCCAATGAAGTTTTAAGTGATCCATCGAAAAGAAAAAAATATGATCTCTATGGCGAAAATTGGAAGCACGGAGAAGAATTTGAAAAAGCTAGGCAATCTCATCAAACCCATACCGGTAATAAGGATGGCCAATCCTTTTCAGGAGGATTTGGCGAAGAAGATTTTTCCGATTTTTTTGGTTCCATGTTTGGCGGTGAGGCAAAAAAAAGCAGACAAACAAAGTATAGGGGCCAGGACTATAACAGTTCTTTACAGCTTACCCTTTTAGCCGCCTATACAACACATCAACAAACCCTACAGATCAACGGTAAAAATATACGGATAACCATACCTGCCGGAATTGAGAACGAACAAATCATTAAATTAAATGGATATGGTGGGAAAGGAGTAAATGGCGGGCCCGATGGAGATCTTTATATCACATTCTCTATTTTCAATGATACGAAATTTAAAAGAGTAGGCAATGATCTCTATACATCCTTGGATATTGATTTGTATACGGCAATACTTGGCGGAGAAATAGTGGTAGATACTATTGATGGAAAAATAAAACTGACCATAAAACCCGAAACACAAAACGGAACAAAAACAAGACTGAAAGGGAAAGGCTTTCCGATTTATAAAAAGGAAGGGTTATTCGGGGACCTCTACATAACCTATAACATAAAAATACCTACCCAATTAACCGAAAAACAAAAAGAATTGTTTGCTGAGTTGGCTAAAACATCAACCTAAAATTATTCTCATGGAAATGAATGAATTTGTACCAATAGAAATTTTTTGCCTGCAACATAATATTGAGATATCATTTATCAGGTCATTACACGAATTTGGACTTATTGAAATTACCATCGTTAATGAAACCCATTGTATTAAGGAAAACCAATTAGTAGAAGCCGAAAAATTAATTCGCTTACATGATGATCTTGAATTAAATATAGAAGGGATTGATGTAGTTACCCACTTGCTTCACCGAATAAAAGAAATGCAAAATGAGATCCGGGTACTTAAAACCAGAATTAATTTGTTTGAGCCTGATGTCCCATTGTTGTAGTCACAATATTACATACTTTCTTTAGTCTACAAGCTGCTGAAATAACCTTTCGCTCGAGTCACTCTTTAACCCTCAATATTAGTTGTATACTGTGAGGGCAATGTAGCTATTACCGGGTTCATCAAAACACGCTTGCGAGAGACATCTGCGTAGAAGACACTGTGGAGATGGAAATAAATGTAAGATTCATTTTGGGAAAGGAATTTTTATTTCTGCCTTTGTTGGTCGCCGATCCGCTCCACTACCTGTTCTGCAGGGCATGTTGTGGTATAGATAAAAAGCAGATTTGTAATCTCTACAATGGCGAATTACGTAACCCCAGAAAAGGTTTTCTTCGGGGCTACTAAGAAACTCCGGGAGCAGCAGCATTACCCAACTGCCGTAGAAGTATATGCCCGGTAAATAAACCAGGCGTTAAAACCCACGTAAGCCAGCAGAAGTGCCGCGCCAATAATTTTATTAAACAGCTCTGCTTCTTCTTTGTGTCCGCGCTTAATGTAGTTCAGGGTAAAAACAGAAGCAGAAATAACCAGCAGAATATAAATGAGCGTAAAGCCGTGCAGCGTATCTACCAGCGTAAAACTGTTGCTTTCAGGCAGGGCAGAATCAATAATGTATTTGTTTCCAATCACTGCAAATAAAGAGCCCACGCTTAGCGCCAGCCGCGAATCCATATTATCCGGATGGATATAAAAGCACATGCAGGCTATCAGGAAAGAAACATACATGCCTAGGAATAATTTAATAAAAAGCTCCCACGAATCGCGATGTATTGCAATGTTTACTTTATAGGTGCCGTATTCGGAATGTGGCTTTTGAAGGGCAGGGTCACCAAAGCCGGTCCCATACTTTTTTATCTCTGTTTGAATATTAAAGCTGTCTTTCACCCAATCCATCAAAAAATAATCGCCGTAATGCTGACCAATGGTATCGCTTGCAAAAACAAGGGACTTAGAATCATACACCGAGTTTTCAATTGCAAATTTCAGCTCCTGCCGGTCAAATGGAAAGTTTTTTATTTTCCAAGTGCCTTTCATCAGGCACTGCAATTTCATGAGAATATAAATCGTGCCGTCCTTCAATGTATCGAGCGTGGCATACGATTTTTCGAAAGTCTTTGCCATGGGCACTTCCAGGTTTCTAATAAAGTCAAACTCCGGTCTCTTATACTTCAACCATAGCCACAGGTTAACCGAGTAGGCCTTTGCCTTAAAGTCAATATCGTGAATGCTCGTAACATATATTCCTACGGTCACCGTGTCGGGATGCCCGTCTCGGGCAAAAGCATTTGAAATAAAGAAGGAAGAATTGGCAATGAAAAACAGAAAAAGAAAAAAAGTTTTTTTCATCAGGACGGTTTACGGTACAGGTAAAAATAGAATAAAGGATTGGGAAACAAATATCGTTCCACTCACGAAAGCATAATATCATTAAGTTAAACGAAATCGAAAGAGGAAGGACGGGCAGTTTAAGTCATTCTCCACAAGTAAAGGATTTAGGATGAGGACAAAAGGAAGACATAATCTCTTTAATTTAATGAGATTGCGCACGAGCATTTGCTGGTGCCAGTGTGTAAAACCCCGAAAGGGTTTAAAACGATGATCATTCTTTTGTTCCTCTTTTGCTTTTAGAAATTTTTTATCGATATTAAACGAGTTACTATACATGGACATGATGGACGACGGTTTCGCCCCATTTTTCAAAGCCATATTGCAGTTTTGCGAAAAAACGGAAAAAGTAATAAGCATTGAAATAACGGAGGTAAGCAGATTTTTTTTCATTGAGGTGTAATTTTCTTTTGCCTACTCTCAACGGCGTAGGCTATCCCGTTTATTTTTTGATGGTCTAGGTCCATTCAATGCACAAATTTATGGAGTTTGCAATATCCCCAAGCATCACACACAACATTTAAATCTACTACAAATCCACATTTAATCAATTAACTTTCAAGCGCTTTTCTTTGCGTATTTAAGTAGTTGATCGAAAATTTAAAAATGGCTACTCCTATAACGCAAGCTCACCTTTCGGTAAGACAGGGCTATTTAATAAATGCAAAGAAATTTTCTGCTAAATTTTTTGATAAGAATCTTTACAATTTAATTTTATCTGGTCAACTTAGACTGAATGTATAGGGTCTCATTGAACTGAGCTACCAAACAAAACTGCCTTATGAAAAAAAGATTACTTTTTGTTTTCACAGAAGACCCTGCATAGATGGAACACTTACATCTTTCTATCTTTTCGGCATTAGATCTATAGTAAAAGGGTCTGTTACACCAACACATTATTTAACCGTGAATCTCTTTGTGATCTTTTTTAATATGGCCGACAACACAAATCCATAAATAACAAACGATATAAAAATGATGTATCCCGGCTGAACCGAAGTATTGGTGGTGCTGATACTCGTGATGGGAAGATGGCTGTAATTGAATGTGGAGATCTTGCTGGCTACAATGCCATTGAACCCGATAAAAGTCATCAGGATCGCCACCACCATTACATCCGCCATGCTCCATTTACCCGATTCAAAAGCAAAATAATGGATGAACGGGTTCTTTGCCCATTTGTCTTCACTGATGAGTGCCACCCCGGTAGAAGATAATTTCATAAAAGGAAACAACACACTGAACACCATGATCAACCATCCTACGATCTGTGAGTCGAGGTGACCGGTGTGTAATAGCAGCATTACTACATCAATAATGCTTTTACTTTGGAAGAAAAGACCTTGATCTTCGAATGAAATGGTCTTGTCTAAAAAATGCAATTCCATTTTTGAGATCCTCGCGTCGATCTCGATCATGGTGGTGGTAAGCCCCACAACCAGTAAGATCATTGCAGATACAACAGAGAGTAGATATAAGGGAACATGCAGGCGGCGTTTATTGCGCAATAGTAACCACACAAGCATTAAAGTAACAATACAAGCGAGCATGCCCCATGCATACTGGTATGTTTCTTTTTTAATCTGCACCAGCCTGGTTGCCGTTTTCTGCTCAAAACCGGCGCGGTCACTTACTGAATGCCTGCGATATACGGAGTCCATCACCAGTTTTGTAGCTGCTACAGAACTGTCAAATGAAGCTTTACCCATCAGCGAGAGGGCCGTATCAGCCACCTTCGAAAATTTTTTATAGTTAGCAGGTTTTGTGATCTTGGCCATCAGCTTGTCTGCCATGCCCGGCACTTTGTTATCTATTTTATCGCGGTTTACAAATGTCTTGACAACAAACTTCCTAAGTTTTCCTCGTAATGATGTCTGTTTACGGTTGATCACTTCAAATGCGTGGTCCACAACAGCCAGTAACACCTGATGAATTTCTTTCCTGAGTTCTTTCTCCTGTTCGGGCGTTAACCGGAAATCGCCTGCCTCTTTTTTTATAGCGCTGACTACTTGGTCGCGCCATGCGTCTACGGAAAGCAGCCCGTATGAAACATTGTTTACAAATGCATAATCGATTTTATAATGTTTCTGCTCTTCCGACAACTCGTGCACCCTGAAACCAAACCATGCTTCTAATAGCAGCACGAGGCTGACACCTAGAATAAGGAGCAGTTTCGCATAGCTTGGTGTATGGGTTTTGTCACTCATGGTCTTTGTGTGATAATTTGAAGATAGTATATTGAATGGGTCATCATGTATAAGTTTTTTTTAATCATAGCTCTTTTCAGTCGCAACTTGTTCAGACATTTCCTTTTTCCTTGTCCGCTTCAATACAGCTACCAGCAAGTAGCTCACCACTACAAACGCGATGTAAACAATATAACCCGGTTCTAACGCTGTATTGTTGCTGGTTACACTGGTGACGGAGCCTTCATTTAAATTGAGGGTAGACAATGTGCTATCTACAATGCCATTGAATCCAATAAACGTCATTAGTATCGCTACCATCATCACATCAGCCATATTCCATTTGGTTGCATGAAAAGCGAAATAGTCTATGTAACTGTTGTGGGCCCATTTACCCGGACTGATCACAGCCATACTGGTAGCGGCAAGAATGATAACGGGAAACAGGATGCAAAAGACCGCAATCATCAAACCCACGATAATAGATGCCAGCCCACCTGAACCGATGAGCAATCTAATTACATCAACTATACTCTGGCTCTGGAAAAACAGGCTTTGACTTCTGAACGAAAGCGAACCTTTCAGGAACTGGATATCCATTTTAGCGAGCGTTGCATCGATCTCTATGATAGAAGTGCTTACACCAATTATAAGTAAAACCAATGCACTAAGCGCTGAAAAAACATACAGGGCCGCCCGCAGGTTTTTTATGTTGCGGAGTAAAATCCATAACAAAAGCATAAAGGCTGCGCAACCTATCATTCCATACACATATTGATTCGTTTCTTTTTTTAAGCTGTCTATTACCACTTTGTTCTTCTGTTCGAAAGATATTTTATCATTTGTTCCATAAGTATGGTAAATGGAGTCCATGATGCCGCTTGTTGCGGCAACTGAGCTGTCGTAAATTTTCCGGGTGATCTGTGCTATGGCAGTATCTGCAATATTGGTTACCCGTTTATAACTAGAAGGCCTGGTAAGCACGTCCATCACTTTCTTTGAAAAACCGGGAATCTCATTATCCACTTCTTTCTGGTCAACAAGCGTTTTAATAGCCGTTTTCTTCAACTTGTCGCCCAGCGATTTTTTTGGTTTATTGATTTCGGCAAAGGCTTGGTTTATTAAATTGTGTAACTGACGATCGATCTCCTTACGTAAGTCCTGTTCCTGTTCACGCGTTAGCCTGAAACTTCCCAGTTCCTGCCGTGCCGTTTCCACCACCTGATCGCGCCATACATCTACAGAAAGAAGCCCGAACGAGACATTATTGACGAACGCATAGGCCATTTTGTGAATGCGCTTCTCTTCAGACAACCGGTGAACCCGATAACCGCACCAAACTTCCACAACCAGAATAATACCCAACACACCAACCAACAATGCCTTTACCATGGATGATGTAACGTTTTGCTTGTAGTTAGGTGATGTCATAGTTTCGAATGTAAGTTAATTATAGTTAAACCTATTGGCAAAGTTAATTAGCTAAAGTAGGCTTGACGCAGACTATCGGTTTGTTGTATATGCGAATCAAAGGTTGAATATTCGAGTATTTTTAGCCGCAGATTCGGTGTGTCACGAAAGAGAAGTGCGAGAGTGCTTTTCTGAACTATATAAGAGATGAGGGAAGGCCCCTCATATACGTCTTGCGGGAGGAGTATATAAACCACTTCATGGTGCTGTGATCAAAAGTCATGGTATTGAGCGATGAAGAAAAGGCATCAACAGGTTTCAGGTGGAAGTAAGAGAGCTTCGAGAGACATCTGCGAAGAACTTTCAATTTTTTAAAATAAAAAAAGGACACTCTGCGGAGAAGGAAGCCAAAAATTTGGAGACTATATGGTATGGCCTGAAAGTTTTTCTTTTGATGGTGGACAATCAAGATATTTGAATGCTACAACTATTGGAAAACATTTTAATGTTTCATCCCAAAAGATTAATCTTATATTATCAGAATTAGGATTTCAAGAAAACGATATCGCAGGATGGGATTGAACTAACTAAAAAGGATATAGAAGATATTGATGATGT
>JAYTSC010000224.1:0-9794 GCA_043745885.1 Bacteroidota bacterium
AACTTCTTTTCCTTCCATCCTTTATTTCACCGATTTTTTAGGGATTTTGAAAAAAAAATAACCGTTCGTCCTACTCAGAACGGGTATTTGAATATTTTCATCAACCAAAAGCGGGCGTTAAGATTTCATTAAGAAATCGAATGAAAACTATACTGGTATTGCATTTCAGGAATATATTAACCTGACTTAACATCCCTATTAACACCGCTTATCAAAACGCTCATCCCAAGGATGTAACTAATCACATTCAGCTTCGTCTATCTATTGTTCGTTTTTACTTTTGATCTATCAAATCAAAAACAAAAAAATATTTATAAAAAATTAAAACCTAAAAAAAATGAAAAAAATATTCATCCTTGCACTTACCCTTACCGTAATTGGTTCTTCTGTATTTGCCACCCCGGCTTATAGCAGTGTAAAAGCAAACAATCATTTCATGAACGCTTTTAAAAAAGCCAAGAACATCACTTGGGAAGTAAATGAAAAATATGAAAAAGAAAGTTTTGTCTTAAACAATGAATCAATAGAAGTGTTCTATGAGTTGGAAGGTGATTTAATTGGTAAGAGTAAAAAAATGGCTTTTGATAAATTACCAAAAAATGCCATTGAAACCATTACAACAAAATTTCAGTTCCCCGATTACCAATTAAAAGATTGTATTGCGTTTGAAAATGCAAATGAAGAAACTAACTATTACATCTCTTTTCAAACAAAGAATAAAACAATGGTTGTTGAAATTTCTACAAAAGGGAATGTGCGTTTGTTTTCGAAATATTAAAGCTACTATTCTCACTCTATAAATACCAGAAAGCCCTACGTTCTTGCGCAGGGTTTTAATGATATCTCAAATTCTAATTTGGAAAGCTGATCTTCCCCATTGAAACAGAAGGGATACCACTGTTGGTTTTACCAATTTGTATATTTTCACCAGTAACTGTTTCATTAGCCAGAATAGCAAATAATACGGCTTCTTTGGCATCTGGGTTAATTTTCAACATTTTGGTCGAATGAAAAGTACATCCCGTAAGCATAGATTTCATGTGTTCAATTAATAAAGGATTATGCATTCCTCCCCCACTTGTGTAAATTGAATTAGGCGCATGATTATCAATCGTTCTCTTTACTGCATCTACTATTGTAATGGCACTGAATCGGTTTAAAGTGGCCATAACATCATAATGAGACAAGGATTCAATACCAGCTTGAATAAGTGCGTTTTCAATGTATGCAAGGTTAAACAGTTCCGGTCCAGTTGTTTTTGGAAATCTTTTTTCAAAAAAAGAATGTTTCCCTAAATGGAATAGCAAACTTTCGTCAATATTTCCCACTCGAGCTAGGGAGGAATCCTTGTCATAAGGCAATTGAAAATATTTCTGTGCATAAGCATCCATTAGTGTATTTCCGGGCCCTGTATCTGTACTGAAAATTGCATCTACATTCCTATTGCCGGGTAGGTAAGTAAAATTGGCAATACCCCCAATATTCAGCATAATTCTATTTTCATCTTTTTTACTGAAAATAAAGTAATCCCCATAAACCGCTAAAGGAGCTCCTTCTCCTCCTGCAGCAATATGCTTTTGTCTGAAATCACTAATGGTTATGATACCTGTTGCCACTGCCAAATGATCCCCGTCTCCAATTTGTAAAGTCCCATTACCGAATTCATCATGTGGGTGTAAAAATTTTGGGGCATGGTAAATGGTTTGGCCATGACTGGCTATGAGATCTATTTGTGAGGGCTTTATCTGCCAGTTTTCTAAACAATTCAATATTATGGCAGCATGTTTTTGTGCTATCCATCCATTTAGTAGACATATTTTCTCTAAATCAACTAACCGTTTAGAAAAAACCGCTCGAACTTTCTCTTTAAAATGGTTGTCGTAAGAAATGGTTTCAAATTGAAGAAGTTCAATTTCAGTTTCAAGTCCAAATCCTTTAATGCGGCATAAAGCCACATCAAGTCCATCTAAAGAAGTGCCACTCATTAAACCAATGATGCATCGGGTTTCTTTTTCGGCAATCATGCATAAATTAGTAATGTTTTGATTCATTTTTAATATGCTATTTATTTTTCAATGTAATATGCACAAATTTTGAGATTATATTTGTATTCCATTGAAATTTACAACTCTTTTTAAAAGTTAATATATGAAAGCCTGGATGCTAAACAATACCCTTCTTTTGGTAGGTCTTTTTACCGGAACACTGGCTGGCTTTCTTTATTGGAAATTTATTGGCTGCTCATCTGGTACTTGCATGATAACTTCTAAACCATTAAATAGTAGTTTATACGGGGCTGTACTGGGTTCTTTAATTTTCAGTCTTTTTGATAAAAAAAAGATGAAATCTCCACTAGATTCAAAGTAAATATATATTCAATTACCCTTAATAATATTTTTGAGTGCCAGATCAATTATCACCAATTACATCAATTACTTTTGTTACAGAACAAGATATCCCTTCATTAAATGATCTGGTAAACAGTGCCTATAGGGGAGAAAGTTCAAAAAAAGGGTGGACAACAGAAGCTGATCTTTTAGATGGAATTAGAACAGACCCCGACTCACTTAAAAAATTAATAAACCACCCGGATTCAGTTATACTAAAATATACTGAGGATTCAAGTCTTTTACAAGGCTGTGTTTATTTACAACAAAAAAAAGGTCAGCTTTATTTGGGAATGCTTACTGTTTCTCCTGGTCTACAGGGAAAAGGAATTGGTAAAAAACTTCTGGAAGCCGCAGAATTACATGCATCAAAACTAGGTTGCACAAGCATTATCATGACGGTCATTTCTGTAAGGCAGGAATTGATTGCCTGGTACCAAAGGCATGGTTACCAACTAACCGGCACTACTGAACCCTTTCCAACAGATCCAAAATTTGGCTTGCCTAAACAGCCCTTGGTTTTTCTTGTTTTGGAGAAACCGCTTCATTTTTGAGAACGCATCCTTTCCTAACTTGGGAAAATATATCAACTTATTTTTAAAACCATAAAATACCCATGATTGCGTATAGTTGTATTAACTTCAAGGGTATTTAAGGAGGTTATGCCTCATGTTACCATGAAACCTCCATTGTTATTTTTACGAAAACAGTTTTTTTTACACTTAGCTGCCTGTCTGGTTTTCAGTGTATCTATGGCTCAGTTGCCTGCTACCTTAGATACCAATATAATACCAGCCTCAAAAAAAGGACTATTGGATAAGTTTGTAAACAGTTTGACTATACATAACCCTGAACCGGAAATTGCGAAAAACGGAATTTTAAAAAACGAATCAGCATTTACCCGTTTTAGAGGGAAAATTATTCGAAATATAAAAGTTGAAAAAATTGGATTTTCCAGTTTTGTAAATGATACTACGAAAAAGACAAAAAATATTTTCAATGATATTGGTGAAACCTTACATACAAAAACAAGTAACAGGGTAGTATTTAATAATCTTTTTTTTACAAAAGGTGATACATTGTATCCTGGATTGCTAGCAGATAATGAGACATTTCTTCGACAAATTTCTTATTTGCAAGATGCTAGAATTCTAGTTAAAGAATCTGAAAATGGAACTGACTCGGTAGATGTTACCATCCTTTGTAAAGATGTATTTCCTATCGGAGGAAGCATGGATGCAGGGAGTAGCAAAACGGTAAGTTTTGAGGTAAACGATGACAATTTTTTTGGAAGTGGAAATCGACTTCAAATAAAAAACTATTTTGATGTTGACAGAAATCCGAGATATGGATTTGGCGTTGAATTTTTAAAAAGAAATTTGGGAGGTAGTTTTTTCAACTTGGCATTTGGTTATCAAAACCAAGCTCCGGCATATAATAGTGGCATTAGGGAGGAGGAAGCGCTATACCTAATGGGAGAACTCCCTTTGGTGAGCCCCTACCATTCCTGGACCGGCGCTTTTGAAATTGCCACACATAAAACGCATGATCTATACAACACAGATTCAATTTACAATTCGATTTTAAAATATAACTATCGATTGTTTGACGGTTGGTTGGGATACAATATAGGTTCAAAAAACCAGTTGCAACAAAATTTTAAATCAAGATTTAGGAAAATAATTGCACTTAGAGTAATTCATAGAAATTATTTTACAGTACCAGACCTGTATAAAGAAATCTTTAAAAATGACTACGCTAATTTAGTAAGTATTTTGGGATCATTTACCATTTTTGAGCAGGACTATTACCATACCAATTTTATTTACGGTTTTGGCAGAAATGAAGATGTGCCCGAAGGGTTTAATCTTACTTTTACTGGGGGTTGGACAAAGCTCAATAATTTTTCAAGGCCTTATCTTGGGTTTGAGTATCAACGAAACTATTTTTCAAATCGCTTTGGTTATTTAAATTATAAATTTAAATTAGGTTCGTATTACAGAAATAATAGTTTGGAAGATGCGAGTATCTTAACTAGTTTGGAATACTTTACTAAGCTTCGCAAGATAGGAAATAGCAAATGGTATCACCGTCATTTTCTTAACGGAAGTATCACGCATCTTTTTAATTCGTTTTTAAATGAAACGCTAGGCCTATCCAGCGATTATGGTATTCCTCAATTATCCAATCCATTTATCAAAGCATCTAGCCGTCTTACTTTTAATGCGGAATCTGTATTTTATAATACTTGGAAATTTATTGGCTTTAGTTTTGCCCCTTTTGGTTTCACAAACATTAGTTATTTAAAACCGATTGGAGGTCACATTTCTGATGGTGATGTATATACAGCCATTGGTGGAGGTATAAGAACTCGCAATGAAAATTTAACCTTTGGAACACTTGAATTAAAAGCCTATTATTATCCAAGGGTTACCGGTACTATGAACCAATGGAATATTACGTTCAATACCGGATTGCAGTTCAGATACACCAGTCAGCTTGTAAAAAAGCCTGATTTTGTTGTAAATAATTAACAGATCAAATAACGGCAATTGCGTAAAAAAATAAAAAATAACTTAATTTCACATAAAACAAAAACGTACTCTATGAAAAAAATATTTTTTCTAATAGCTATCACAGGCTTATTAAGCAGTGCCGGTTCTCTGCATGCACAAGAAGAGGACAAAGCAAAAAGGCCTAGTCCTCCTGCTAAAGTAAAACAAACCATTAATGGAGGGGCTGTAATTTCGATTGATTATAGCCAGCCCTCATTGAAAGGCCGAACTATGGGAAAAGATGTAGAACCCATGAAAGGACAAATTTGGCGTGCAGGTGCAAATGAAGCAACGGTATTTGAAGTTAATAAACCTATTAAAGTTGAAGGGAAAAACTTGCCTGCCGGTAAATATGCATTATTTGCCATTGTCAATGATGCCGAATGGACCATTATTTTTAATAAAACATTTGATCAATGGGGTTCTGATAGTTACAAAGAATCTGAGGATGCACTACGTGTGAAAGTGAAAGCTACTAAATCATCAAGTTTCAATGAAAGATTATTTTATACCATACATTCAAATGGTAAAATTTCTTTACTTTGGGGGAACCTCTCTGTTAATTTTAATGCACAGTAAAGTTGCGAAGCGATCTGAAAAAAAATGAGCTTTAGGCCTCATTGTTTTTTCAGATCATTTCATCATATTGCTTATTGCTAGCGTATCATTATAACTGTTCCGTTAAGAGAATACTGTTTTCCTGAAATACTTGTGTAATTGATTACCCAAACATATCCTCCACTGGGTTGTTCAATTCTGTTAAACGTACCATCCCATCCCTTACTAATTTCTGAGGAAGCAAATACAGTTACACCCCATCTATTGTAAACAAACATTTTGTAATTTCTTACGTTGGCATCTTGAGCGGGCCTAAAAAAATCATTTAATCCGTCTTTATTAGGAGTGAATGCAGAAGGAACCAACAAGTCTTCGCTACATCTAGTAAAACCAATAGTTACTGATGCAATGTTAATACCACAATTATTGGAAACCTGCAATGTATATTTTCCTTTTTGTGTTACAGTTATTTGTGGAGTTAAGGCACCTGTATTCCATAAAAACTTATTTCCGTTTTCAACAATAGGATTTATGAAAAGTGTATCGCCAAAACAAAGGCTGGTATCTTTTCTTAATTGAACAGATGGCCGATCAATTACATGTATAGATGTATTCCCCACCTTTTCACAATCTCCTGAATAAACAACTACTGAATACAATCCATCCTTTTTTACAACAATAGAAGGCGTATTTTCTCCTGTGGACCAGGTATACAGTGAATTCTGATTATTCACATTTAACGTCATAGCATCTCCTTTACATATGGAAGTATCTTGAGGAAGGTAAAACTTTATCGGGTTTTTCTTCACCACAATAGAATCTTTAACTGTAAAGTTCAATATACACCCCGCATTGTAGCGAACAATTGCTTCATAAACACCTCCATTGGCAAATGTTGCTTGAGGGATATCAATATTTCGACCGGTTGCTTTAAAACCTTTCGGTCCGGTCCAAGAAATATAGGAACCTTCTGCAACAGATAAATGTAAGTCTTTGCCTTCACAAATAGGTGCATTCGTTTCAATAACCGGTTCGGGATCAACGTGTAAACCTACAGGACTAGTGGGGTAAGAGCAACTAGTTGAATTTAAATAACCAGAATCAGCTATTCGTAACCGATAAAATTTTGAATCGCTTCGTTTGGCTGAATCAATAATAAAAATTGGGCTGTTTGCCCCAGGGATTGATTGGTAACTAAAATCAGGCATTAACCTTTCCCACTGAACTTCTTTTCCCAGGAAGGAGATACCTGGCATTGTAAAAGTTACTGTTTCATTTAAACAGGCAAAAACAGGAAACTCATACCTTCCATTGATAAAAGGATAATCCGTACTTGCATTGCCATTGGTAATAGAAGAACCAATATTGGTAACATGTATATCATCTATCGCAAAATCATCAGGAGCAGATGTATTGCTTGAGAAAAAAAAGTTGATTTGAACAGAACTTACTCCATTGGGTAAAGGATATGAAAATGAATACGTACCCCAACTAATTGAATCATTATTCTTAAGCGCCGAAGAAGTAAACTGGGCTAGAAGACTATTATTACCACTATTTCTCACTTCTACATGAATCAATACATCACGTCCAAATCCAGATTTGTTGAGGCTGGCTGCAGCAAAACAAACAGATTGACTTTGTGCTCTGCAAAAACCCTTAATGGTTGTTTCGTAAAAAGAACCCAAATTGAATTTGCTTCTTACCATCATCATATACCCACCCTGCCCCGTTTTATCATTTCCTTCTGCCCAACTATTAATGCCAACAGTATGTTTACGGATAGCATACTGCCCTTCTGCTATAATCCCATTGTTACTATATTGGTAAAGTGAAGTGCCGTTAACTATGGCAGGACCAATATCAACAGATGAATAACTTCCTCCGAAAGATTCTCTAAATACGATTAGTCCATTGGCGCATTGACCAAATCCATAACTGGAAATGGCAAAAATTATGGGTAAAATAAAAAAAGTCTTCAATGTGGATAAAATAGTTAAAAATCATAGAATACCGTTTCTAAATTAGCTCTTTTCGAATAATCTAAGAAAAATAAAGGAAACCGGCTTATCACAGTTGATGGAAAAAATGGTTATATTAAGTTAAACAGACAATTTTTATACTGATAATTTGTATAATAGAACAATCAAATAAGAAATAACCTTACAATGGTACAAGCTTATAATTTTTTAGCCAGTTGGCAATTATTTCCTGAAAAATGTGATTATCAGTCTGGTTTAATTCCAAAAAGTGGAAATTATAAAATTGAAAGTATTCTTAATAACCAAGCCTTACGTATTGAGATTAATTGGATGGGCACAAATAATGAGGCTTTTTATACACAGTACAATCTTGTGCCTGATGGCGTAATTCGTGATTTTGAAAACAAGGAATTTGCTGATGGTATGAAAGCGGAAATAATAAATACATCACTCATTTATATCGAATTTATAAAAAATGACCACCCCCATCTCACAGTAACCAAAGAGATTTTACCAAATGGATACATGAGATTAATTCAAAAGGGAATGAAAACAAATGAAGAACCCTTTACCAATGTTGAAATTTATCACAAACAACTCAGTGTTTTACCTTATTCTTATTCGGTTGGTAGCGTTGCCATTCGACCTACAAAAATGGGCGTTATTAAACACAAGGCGCTGATTGCTATGGAAGAACAAACCAATATGCAGCTCGATCAGATTAAGGAACAGATTGAATTATTAGCGAGGCAGGCAAGGGTAATTAGCAAAAGAAAGGAACTAAGTTTACTGATTTATGATTCTAAACTCGGATTTAAACCTCAAATTGGTTTTACCTATCATTTATATGAAAACAAGGATGGCAGCACGATGCTATCGTTAATTTCACCAAACGAATGGGGAGGATCCGGCCCTTTTAAAAATTTTATTTCTTCCGTAAAATTATTGGCTGATCATACTTGGCTTGAGATAAGCGGGGAACAAAATTAACAACCATACAAACTACCACCTTTTTCAAATAGTTTACTTATTTTTTTTTCAATCTTGGGATCTTTTTCAACAAGTGGTGCGTGATGGGGTTTAATTCGTGCATCTATTACCAACGGTCCCCGACAACCCCAATGTTTATTTTCCATAAATGAATCTATCCCATAAATATCATGTGAAGGGTTGCAACGTGTGAATGTTACCCAAATAAAATTTTGCATATTATTAGAAACAAAAGCTGCATCATCGCAAATAATAATCAGAGCCACACCTAACAGTGCTTCCTGTTTCCAAACCAATTGTTGATTCAATACCTCCATTTCAACTTTTGCCAATTCGGAAGTTTCAAATTTACCGGCTTCTAGAATAATAATACCCGGCATGACTAAACAGGGTTTCGAAAATAGTCGGAGTTCTTTACATAAGGAAGGGATTTCAATACACAAGGTTCTTTTCACTTCGCCATAAGCTGCAAAAACAACTTTACTACCGCTATTTAATCCTATACCTGAATAATCAAGCGTATCAATCGTTGTATTCGTATGAAAATGAAGGTCCCTTGTAAAATCAATACGTTCTAGCAAATATTCCAAAAATAGTTGAACCTTTTTGGTACCCAACTGCTGCGTATCATCGGCCGTAATAAATAAAAATTTTGCTAGGCTTAATTGGCCTGTTCCCAAAATGTGATTGGCAATAGTTAAAATTTCGGCAGGTTGTTTTGTAGGAGAATAAGGTGTGTATCTTTCGCTGCCTATGGCCAATAATAATGGATGAACACCTGCTGCATCTACTGCATGTACTTCTTTTAATCCCGGAATTTCTTGTGGAACTGCTGCACCTGTTAACTCATGAATCAGCTTTCCAAAACTGGTATCTTCTTGTGGAGGCCTGCCAACTACCGTAAAAGGCCAAATGGCATTTTTCTTTGCAAATACTTTATGCACACGCATCAAAGGAAAATTGTGTTTCAAACTATAATAACCCAAATGATCCCCAAATGGACCTTCCGGTTTATTTTCACCCGGATATACTTCACCTGTTATTACAAAATCTGCATCGGTACTAATGCAAAAACCATCCTTGTAACAATACCTAAACCTTCTACCACCTAATACACCCGCAAAAGTCATTTCA
Source organism: Bacteroidota bacterium (assembly GCA_043745885.1). Classification (GTDB taxonomy): domain Bacteria; phylum Bacteroidota; class Bacteroidia; order Chitinophagales; family Chitinophagaceae; genus Sediminibacterium. The sequence goes on from JAYTSC010000224.1 coordinate 9,607, forward strand.
CTAATCCCTTCCGGTAATGGCATAACAGCTGCCACCGAATGAGCCGGTGGACCACCTACGAAACAACTTACTTTTAAGGGTAATCCCTTAGCATTGGCATGGGTTTGGTGTACGCCAATTCCACGATGTAACTGATAATGTAAGCCGATCTCTTTATTTAGTACGTAATCATTTCCTGATAATTGAAT
>JAYTSC010000225.1:0-3204 GCA_043745885.1 Bacteroidota bacterium
GTCACAAAAAATACGTTGCCTTACTCTGTTGTTGCTGGGAATCCTGCTTTACACAAGCGATTTCGAAGCCGAAACTTATCCTATAATCCAGTTTGGAAACCATTTTTACAATGAAAAAAATATATATTTCTGAATTATCCGGTCAGTCTGGTATCTGTCGTTACTCTAAAGATTTTTTCTATTTAGTAATGCAACCTGCAGGTTTTGAATTTGTAAATTCTGATGAAGAAATTGTAGAAATACTAGCCATGATCTGCTCTGATGATATTGTTCATTTAGAAATTGGGTTAAATAGAAATCGTGAGATCGAAATACTTCTAGCTCTTATAAAACTAGATCATCCAAATTTGTCAATTACACTCCATGACCCTCCGAGGCTTAAATATCCATACTATCAGTTCAGTGTTCCGATCCTGAATAAGGTCTCTAAGTTTGTTGATCTTTATTTCGATAATTTTGGTGTAAACAAAAGGCTTTTTAGAAAAATAAAAAAAATTTATGTTCTGAATAACCTCTCTAAAGGTATTTTGGAATCAAAATTCAATTTGTCGAACGTCACTTACATTCCTCTCATACTTTGCCAACAAGAAATACTCAACGAGCCCTTGGTAGAAAACAATAATTTTCTTTTTTTTGGATTTCTGGGTAAAAATAAAGGAATTGAAAGGGCCCTTGAACTACACCGGGAAATTATGGTTACTCATCCTGATTCAAAATTTTATATTGTTGGAGGTGCGTTGAGTATTACAGTTCAGCAATACATCGATAAGTTGCAAAAACGATTTGAAAAAAATACATATTTCCTAGGTTTTGTGCCATTTGAGAAACTAGATGATGTGTTTAAACTTGCAAATTATGTTTTTCTCCCTTTTCAATATAGAGCGTTTATCAACCCGACCTCGGCAAGTTTGCTCACTGCATTAAAATACAATAAGATCGTTTTTACCAATAAGGTGAATGCAGTTCCGGAAATTATTACAGACGGTGTGACAGGCTACTTCCTTCCGGCAGATCTGCTGAAAAGTGCAGCATTTATTCTTGAAAAGATGAAGGATAAAGATAAGTTACTTGCCATTAAACAGAATGTTGCACTGCAATTGAACGTTGGCTTTACACAGGCATCCATATCTTCTTTATTTCATGACTAATATATTGGATCCAAGCTTATTCTTAAAAATCAGACTGAACATCAAGCTGATTTTTGCCTGCCTGATTTGCACGGTTGGTATTTTGGGATTACCGAATGGGATTAGTCTGATCTTTCCTGCGTTCAATTATATTGCAACGTTGATGCTTATTGCTTCATTTTTATATGCACTGGCATTTCCTGAATATCGTTTTACCAGAAGAACGATCATATTGCTTGTTGCAATATCAGGTGTGATGATATGGTCTTTAATGAGTCTTGTTTATGCAACCGACCCTTTTTTTGGATTACGTATTTATTCATCAGCACTTTTCAAGGTAATGCTGTTTATCACACTGATTATTCTTATTCAGACTCAAGAAATATTCTTCGCCGTAATCCGTGTCATATTTTATTTTGGAGTGTTTTTTTCTTTAACCGGAGTCTTGCTGACCTATTTAATAGTATTCAAAAATCTACCGTCATCAGATTTTATAGGAGATGTGAGTCTATCTAAATCAATGTCATATGACCAGAATTTATACTACTATAGTGGCCTCGGATTTGTTAGGGCGAGTACTTCTTTACTAGATCTGGTATTTCCCCGATTACAAAGTTTCTTTATTGAGCCAGGGTATTTTTCTTTTTTTCTCGAGGGTTCTTTATTTTCTTCACTTGTTTATCTGAATCTCGTTAAGACCAGATTCAGAAAAAGGTTTGTTATAATAGGTATCTCATTACAGTTGCTTGCCCTTTTATTTAGTTTTTCATTTGCTGGCATTGTGAGTGTAATCGTGGGTTATTTTTTTTATTATGCTATCTCCAGACAAAAATCTTTTTGGCAGAGTAGCCTAGTCTGGTCGAGTGCTCTACTATTATGGGGCGGATTGGCGCTTTTTATTCTCTATTTGATTAACGCTACATTATTTATTGGGCTTTATAATTCACTCATAGCTGATCATTTTACACAAGAAAAAGGACTAAGTTCAGCTGACGAAAGAAAAATCGCATTTGATACTGGATGGAAGCTTTTTTTGAAAAATCCAGTTATCGGTGTTGGCTTCAATCAGGTAAGGGTCGTTAGTGGGGGCATGGGAACTAATAACTCTTTTCTTACAGTTGCAGCGGAAACTGGAGCGATAGGCTTATTTTTTTATGCTCTTTTTATGATAGGAATAGGATATATTATAAGTGGTATTATTTCCGCAGTGAAGTTTCTAGATATTAACCTTCTCCGAGTTGGCGCGGGGTTGGTTGCTGCCATCATTGCCCAAACTTTCCATTTTTTGTTCAGTGACACGAATTGGTCTTTTCATTACTGGATCATGTTGGCTATGTTATGTTCATATTATCAGCTTATTAAACTTTCACCAGTTAATCCAGCATTTTATGCATCCTGAATTCTAATTATGTTCCGTAAAATAGAAAGCTGTTTTTACCGTCCCTTGGCATTTAAGGCAAAAACCCGAAAACGTGAAAATTAGTATCATTACAGTATGCAGGAATAGTGAATCCACTATACGGGATACTATCCTTTCTGTGTTAAACCAAGATTTTTCGGATGTTGAATATATCGTGGTAGATGGCAACTCCTCAGATAATACAATGATGATTATATCTGAATATAAAGACAGGATCTTCAAAATTATACATGAGCCTGATCATGGCTTATACGATGCTATGAATAAAGGTATCAAGCATAGTTCGGGCGGCATAATAGGAATTCTAAACAGCGATGATGTTTTTAACTCCTGTGAAATTCTCTCTTCTGTAAGTGAGGCCTTTGAGAAACATAATCCTGATTGCCTATATGGTGATCTGGTATATGTTGATGCTAATCTCAGCAAAGTCGTAAGATATTGGAAGGCTGGTAGTCTCCGGTACGACTCTTTTTTAAAGGGTTGGATGCCGCCTCATCCCACCTTTTTTGTAAGAAAAGCTATTTATGAGCAGTACGGTAGTTTTAATACGACTTTTAAAATATCTGCCGATTACGAAATACTTCTACGTTTTTTAGTTAGACTAAAACTTTCAGCTTATTACCTCCCTTTCGTCATAACTCGGATGAGGGTTGGAGG
>JAYTSC010000226.1:0-3707 GCA_043745885.1 Bacteroidota bacterium
CATTTTTCCACCAGTTTACATCGGATGCCGGAAATGATGAAGGCAATTGGGAAAGAAGCGGAATTGAGAAAAGACTATATAACTGAAAAGGTAGACACCCTTTATTTTGGTGGAGGAACTCCTTCTTTATTTACACATGATGAAGTGGGAACCATGATTGAATTGTTGAGGAAAAATTTTTCGGTTGATGAACTTGCAGAGATAACTCTCGAAGCAAATCCGGATGATATTTCGGTGGAAACTTTACAGAGCTGGAAAAGGGCCGGTATCAATCGATTAAGTATTGGGATACAATCTTTTTTTGAAGAAGATTTGGTTTGGATGAATCGAGCGCATACGGCAAAGCAAACTATCCAATCTATTGAAATGGCACAAGCAGCCGGTTTTCACAATATTAGTATTGATCTTATTTATGGAACGCCTGATTTAACTGATGAAAAGTGGAAACAGAATATTCAAACTGCTCTTTCATTACACATTCCACATCTATCTTGTTATGCTTTAACTGTTGAGCCCAAAACCGTATTGGCAAAAATGATTGCCACACAGCAGTCTTCAATTGTGGATGCAGATAAACAAGCGGTGCATTTTTCAATTCTTTGTCAACTATTGGCTGCGGCCAGTTATGAACATTATGAGATTTCTAATTTTGCTTTACCGGGTTTTAGAAGCCTACATAATAGTAGTTATTGGCAAGGAAAACCTTATTTAGGCTTAGGCCCTTCGGCACATTCTTTTAATAGAAAAAGCAGACAGTGGAATGTTGCGAATAACAGTTTGTACTTGCAAAATATAGTGAATGAAAAAATTCCATTTGAAATAGAGTGGTTAACTAAAACGCAGCAATTCAATGAATACATAATGACCGCTTTGAGAACAATAGAAGGAATTTCCTTAAAAAAAATTAGGGCTGATTGGGGAGAAGAAAAAACTTTAATATTAAATAGTAGTGCTCAAAAATATTTGCAAAATGGAGGGTTACATATCAGTCATAATTATTTACGTTTAAGTGAGTCAGGTAAATTTTTGGCTGATGGTATTGCAGCGGATCTTTTTCAATTGTAGCAACTATTTTTCAACCTTTCCTTTGATAACTATATTCATCCTTTTTAATCAATTCGTTTTGTCCGACAAATTAAACTTCTTTTATTATTTTGAAGTTAAGATTTCCAAATAGATAAGTATGGTTGATTAATGCAGGCTTATTTTCATTTCCATCTATGCCTAAAAATTGGGTAAGGATTTCTAAACTTCCATTGACCAATTTTCGTTTAGACTTAACTACTTCCTCATTAATTTTATTTTCGTTTGTTGAAATTGTGATGGTATCAGCTGAATTAGGCTGGAGTTCTTTTGGATAACTATTAAAGAAAATAACGACACTAGATTTTAGCTTATTCATCGGATAGATTTTTACAGCATATTTATTTTTGAAAAGACTAGTTTTCTCCTCTTCAGAAAATGATCAAAATATTGATTACAAAATCTCTCTTTTTAAACAAATGGATTACCCATAATGTTTACTATCATCACAACTAATCTTTCATGTTGAATAGAAAGCGATTTTAAGTGCTGTTAAATAACTTTCATAGCCAATAATATCTTAAGTTACCCTGAAAGTGTGCTCATCAAAAAAACAAATCTCAGATAGAGCAAAGGGCATTTAAAAAAGAAAATATTAAAATGCTATTAAGTAGAATCATTTTGAACTATAATTAGTAATTTTGCGTTCTTGAAAAATCCGGTAAATATGTTGTAATATGAACCGATCGTTCTACACATTAATCAATTTATACTATGACTATTCAAACAAATTCAAACGGCTCTTCTTCACCCGCTGATGTTGAAAGCAAATGCCCTTTCCATGGAGGCCCGGTTAAACAAAGTGCTGGCGGTGGGAGTAGAAATCGCGACTGGTGGCCTAATCAACTGAAATTGAATATCCTGCGCCAACACTCTTCCTTATCGAACCCGATGGATGAGAAATTCAATTATGCGGAAGCTTTCAATTCACTTGATCTGAACGAATTAAAAAAAGAGATTGTTACTTTAATGACTACCTCCCAAGACTGGTGGCCGGCAGACTACGGACATTATGGGCCTTTATTTATACGAATGGCCTGGCATAGTGCTGGTACTTACCGCATATCTGATGGACGTGGCGGTGGCGGCTCGGGTACCCAACGTTTTGCACCATTGAACAGTTGGCCCGATAATGCTAACCTTGACAAAGCTCGCTTACTACTCTGGCCCATTAAACAGAAATATGGCAATAAAATTTCCTGGGCAGATTTAATGATTCTCACCGGTAACTGTGCGCTTGAATCGATGGGCTTCAAAACTTTCGGTTTTGGCGGTGGACGCGCAGATGTTTGGGAACCGGAAGAAGATGTTTATTGGGGTTCTGAAAATGAGTGGTTGGGAGATAAAAGATATACAGGAGACCGAGAATTGGAGAATCCATTGGGGGCAGTTCAAATGGGACTTATTTATGTGAATCCCCAGGGCCCTAATGGCAACCCTGATCCACTAGCTGCCGCTCGCGACATTCGTGAAACTTTTGGTCGCATGGCCATGAATGATGAAGAAACTGTTGCGTTGATTGCAGGCGGTCATACATTCGGTAAAACCCATGGCGCAGCCGATCCCGACAAATATGTTGGACGGGAACCCGCTGCTGCCGGTATTGAAGAACAAAGTCTTGGTTGGAAAAATACATTCGGCACCGGCAATGGAGTGAACACCATTACCAGTGGACTGGAAGGAGCCTGGACCACAACACCTACCCAATGGAGCAACAACTTTTTTGAAAACCTTTTCGGCTTCGAATGGGAGTTGAGCAAGAGCCCCGCAGGTGCACATCAATGGAAGCCAAAAGACAATGCAGGTGCAGGTACCGTGCCTGATGCGCACGATGCTTCTAAAAAACATGCGCCATTTATGCTTACAACTGACATTGCTTTGAGAGTTGATCCTGTTTATGAAAAAATTTCAAAAAACTTTTATGCGCATCCCGATCATTTGGCAGATGCATTTGCCAGAGCTTGGTATAAGCTAACCCATCGCGATATGGGGCCTGTTACCCGTTATCTAGGACCTGAAGTACCCAAGGAAATATTAATTTGGCAAGACCCTATCCCAGCAGTTACGCATTCACTAATTGATGATAATGATATTGCTTCATTAAAGAGCAAATTAATTTCTTCAGGGTTGTCGGTATCTCAGCTAATATCTACTGCCTGGGCCTCAGCATCAACTTTTCGTGGCTCCGATAAACGTGGTGGTGCAAATGGCGCACGCATTCGTCTTGCTCCTCAAAAGAATTGGGAAGTTAACAATCCCACTCAACTTTCAAAAGTGCTAAACACATTTGAAGGAATTCAAAATGAATTCAATATAGCCCAGTCGGCTGGTAAAATGGTTTCATTGGCAGACTTAATTGTATTGGGCGGTTGTGCAGGAATTGAGCAAGCTGCAAAGAATGCAGGACATACCATCAAAGTTCCTTTTACTGCCGGACGTGGCGATGCTTCACAAGAACAAACAGACATAGAATCATTTGCTGTACTGGAGCCAGCTGCTGATGGATTTCGCAACTACTTTACAACCAAACACAAAACTTCTGCAGAAGAAATGTTAATAGACAAGGCGCAATTGCTAATGTTAACAGTTCCTGAGATGACGGTTCTTGTTGGGGGTATGCGTGT
>JAYTSC010000227.1:0-3121 GCA_043745885.1 Bacteroidota bacterium
TCCAATATCAGTGCAACCAATTTTACCAAAAGCATTCAAGTAATTTTCGCCAACTTCATATGGGATTGTGGAAGCAGTAGTAATCACTTCCAATCTAGCTTCTGTTCCACCGGCTACTTCAACGATTCTGCGGAGTATCCCCAGCTCAAAAAAATTTAGGTTACTACGAAATACCTCCTCTTTTTCCATGTCAGTTCCTTTGTCTTCAGCGCCACCAATTGCGATTAGCTTTCCTTTTGGAATCATCATGCATCTAAATTCGTTGAATACAAAAATAAGTGTTTTAGTTTAGTAAGTCATAAAGGAAAAATCAATATATTGAACGTTCGACAAACATTGCGAATTAGCTTACCCTAAATCATTGTAGATTTTAACAACAAAAGGTTTATGAAAATAGAAGAAATTAAAATATTAAGAGGCCCAAATTACTGGAGTGTGCGTCGTTCACAGCTAATTCAAATGAAATTAGATCTTGAGGAGTTGGAACTGCGTCCTACCAATGAAATAGATGGCTTTTTAGAAAGATTACAAATGCTATTTCCTTCCATGTTTGCGCATCGCTGTAGTGTTGGAACACCTGGAGGTTTTTTTGAAAGAGTAAAAGAAGGAACCTGGATGGGGCATGTAATTGAACATATTGCTTTAGAAATTCAAACCTTAGCGGGAATGAATTGTGGCTTTGGACGTACACGAGGCACAGGAAAATCCGGGGAATACTACGTTGTTTTTAATTACATGGAGGAGGATGCAGGGGCCTATGCTGCGAAAGCCTCTGTTAGGATTGCACAAGCATTAGTTGATGGATTACCCTATGATCTTTCCATAGATATTCAGCAATTAAGAGAAATCCGAGAGGAGACAAGGTTGGGGCCTTCAACAGGGTGTATTGTTGAAGAGGCTGCAAAACGAGGTATTCCATTTATTCGTTTAAATAAACAGAGTTTAGTTCAATTAGGATATGGTGTTCATCAGAAAAGAATTCGGGCTACCATTGCGAGTACAACTTCAAATATTGCGGTAGATATTGCCTGCGATAAAGAGGAAACTAAAAATTTATTGGAAGCCGCTGAGATACCTGTACCTCGCGGAACAGTGGTTAGAACAGTGGAAGGCTTACAAGAGGCTGTTGAAAAATATGGGTATCCGTTGGTCATCAAACCTATCGATGGCAACCATGGCAAAGGGAATACTACTAATATTATTACCTGGGAGCAGGCTATTAAAGCATTTGAGTCTGCCAAAGTATATGGGCGGAGTGTCATCGTTGAAAAGTTTATTACCGGTTTTGATTTCAGGGTATTGGTGATCAATTATAAATTTATTTGTGCTGCACTCAGAACACCTGCCTCAGTTATTGGTGATGGTATTAACACCATTCAATGGTTGATTAATGAAACCAATAAGGATCCCAGAAGAGGATATGGACATGAAAAAGTATTAACACAAATTACCATTGATGACTCGAGCCAGAAAATGTTGGATGATATTGGTTATAGATTGGATACGGTACCTCCAAAAGGAGAACTGGTTTTATTGAAAACAACTGCCAATCTTAGTACCGGAGGAACTTCTACCGATGTAACTGATGAAGTACATCCTGTAAATATTTTTCTGGCTGAAAGAATTGCCAAAATTATTGGATTGGATATTTGTGGAATTGATATTATGGCTAATGATTTAAAAACGCCTATTTATGAAAATGGCGGTTCAGTGTTGGAAGTAAATGCTGCCCCGGGTTTCCGCATGCATATTGACCCTGCCGAGGGGTTACCAAGAAATGTAGCAGAGCCGGTAATTAATATGCTATTCCCGAAAGGATCTGATGGCCGAATACCCATTATTGCAGTTACAGGCACTAATGGTAAAACTACTACTACAAGATTAATAGCACATATCTGCAAAACAGCCGGCAGAAAAGTGGGCTATACAACCAGTGACGGAGTATATATTCAGAACCAAATGATGATGAAGGGCGATTGCACCGGTCCGCTTAGTGCGAAATTTGTATTACGAGATCCCACCGTTGATTTTGCCGTACTGGAATGTGCACGTGGAGGATTATTGAAAGCAGGCCTTGCTTTTCAGAACTGCGATGTGAGTATTGTAACCAATGTAACTGCGGACCATTTGGGATTAGGGGGTATTGATAGTATAGAACAAATGGCAAGAGCAAAAGCAGTTATTCCGGAAACAACTTTTAAGCATGGATTTGCCATCCTAAATGCGGAAGATGATTTGGTATATGCTATGCATGAGGGATTAACCTGTAATGTGGCTTATTTTAGTATGGACGAGAACAATCCGCGTATTAAATCACATTGTAAGAAGGGCGGCTATGCAGCTGTATATGAAAATGGTTATGTATCCATATTAAAAGGTACTTGGAAAATTAGGGTGATGAAAGTGAGTGATATTCCGATTACTTATGGCGGAAAAGCATTACATAATATCATGAATACCCTGCCGGCCATGTTGGCTACGTATTTATTTAAGGATATTACTATTGAAGACATTCGAACAGCTTTGAGCAGTTTTGTTCCTTCCCCTTCTCAAACTCCCGGAAGGCTGAATCTTTTTGAATTCAAGCATTTTAAATTTTTGGTAGATTTTGCCCATAATCCTGCCGGACTGGAACTTTTGTGTGACTTTATTAAAAAAATGGATGGAACGCCAAAAGTGGGCATCATTAGTGGAACCGGTGACAGAAGAGATGATGATATACGTGAATTGGGTCGCATTTCCGGGCGTTCTTTTGATGAGATCATCATTAGACAAGATAAGAATTTAAGGGGACGTACAGCCGAAGAAATTGTGAATCTTTTGGTAGAAGGTATTAATGAAACCAAAACAAATGATATTCCGATAACTATCATTTATAATGAAAAAGAGGCAATTTTATATGCATATGATAATGCCAAAACCGGATCTTTGATTACCATTATGTGTGATGTAGTTGCTGAAGCACTTGATTTGATAAAAGCATTAAAAGAGAAGGAAGACCTAGGTTAATTATCAGAAAAGACTATAAAAATTTGGAACAGTTGGGGTGCATCCCTATTTTTGCAGCCCATTAATCAATAATGGAAAGGATTGCCTGATAGTATAAGGGTAGTACAACTGT
>JAYTSC010000228.1:0-4055 GCA_043745885.1 Bacteroidota bacterium
CTATGAAACAGATCCCAAACATTGTCACCCTACTCAACCTTTTCTCAGGTTGCTTTGCCATTATCTGCATCATGCAAACCGGATTAACCATTAGTGTTGATGCGAATGCAGATAATTTGGTAATTATTCCGGAAAAAATTTATTTAGCCAGTATATTTATTTGCTTATCGGCAGTGATTGACTTTTTAGATGGTTTTGTAGCCCGTCTTTTAAACGCACCTTCTGAAATCGGAAAACAGTTAGATTCATTGGCTGATGTGGTAAGTTTTGGCGTTGCACCGGGATTAATTGTGTATCAATTTTTACGCTTAAGCTATGCACAACAACCGGATGGATTGGATATTAATACTCTCTATCTATTGCCGGCATTTATTATTCCATGTGCCGGTGCTTACCGGTTAGCAAGATTTAATATAGATCCCAACCAAAACAAAGGTTTTAAAGGGGTGCCCATACCTGCAGTAGGTATTTTAATTGCCTCCTTCCCATTAATTTATTGGTATTCAAACAACATACAGATAGTAAATCTAATGACTAACAAATGGTTTTGGTATGCAATTATTGTGGGAATTAGTTATTTGATGGTTTCTACCCTACCAATGATGGCCATGAAGTTTTCAGGTATCACGATTAAAAAATTACTCCCTTTTCTTATCTTAGCCCTTGTATCACTGGCAGGGGGATTAAGTTTTGGCTGGTTGGCTGTTCCCATCACCTTTATTGCGTATGTAATTCTATCTTTGTCATTCAAACAAAAAGAACCATGATTTATAATGTTCAGATTAAAGTAATGCCTTTAAAAGATCTTTTAGACCCTCAAGGGAAAGCTGTACTGGGAGGTTTGCAAAATTTAGGAATAGCGGCCATCATTGATGTAAGGGTTGGTAAACACATAACTTTAGAGATTGATGCGGCTAGTGAAACAGAAGCAAAAAAAATAGCCGAAGATGCCAGTAAAAAATTATTAGCCAATCCGGTAATGGAATTTTATGAAATTGAAATGATTAACTGAACAGAGTTAGGAGTTTGGAGTTAGGAGTCTGGAGTAATATTTATTAGCTCCCTTTCTTCACTCCAAACTCCAAACTCCAAACTCCAAACTCCAAACTCATTTGCTTTACCTCATTCCCACACCTTTAGGAAACCTAAAAGATATCACGCTTCGTTCTTTAGAAATATTGCAGCTGGTAGATGTTATTTTGTGTGAGGATACACGCACTTCCTCTAAATTGTTGAACCATTATAACATTCATAAGCCAATATCTCCTTATCATCAACACAATGAACATAAAATTGCCGCTCATATTGTTGATCAATTGAAGGCAGGAAAAAGCATGGCCTTAATTACCGATGCCGGAACACCCGGAATTTCAGACCCGGCATTTTTATTGGTAAGAGAATGTATTAAGCATGATGTAAAAGTGGAATGTTTACCCGGGGCAACCGCATTTGTGCCTGCACTGGTAAATAGTGGAATTCCCACTAATCGATTTACTTTTGAAGGATTTCTTCCTTTGAAAAAAGGAAGACAAACTTTATTAAAGAAACTGATTACGGAAGAAAGAACCATGGTTTTTTATGAAAGTCCCATGCGATTAGTTAAAACTTTAGAAGAATTTATTTTGTACTTTGGCCCCGAAAGAAATTGTTCTGTGAGTAGAGAGCTTACTAAATTATTTGAAGAAAATAAAAGGGGTACTTTACGTGAAGTAGCAGATTATTTTACTGCAAAAACTGTAAAAGGGGAGATTGTGATCGTGTTGGCAGGGAGTGGGAGTAATTAATAATTAATAATTAATAGTTAAGAAATAACGGCATGAAGATGTTGGAGTTAATTATATTTAAAACCATTGGCACAGATTTGCACAAATTTTTTTTGTGTTAATTTGTGAAATCTGTGGCAAAAAATTCTTCATATTTTAATTTATATTGCTAAATCAAACAACTTCTGACATTTTTTATTTCACTTAAACATCGTTTATTATGCGAAAACATTTTGTAACCATTTTCTTGTTTTTATCCATAATTTCTTTTGTAAATTCTTATGGCCAACCCGATCGTTGGCAACAGCGGATTAAGTATGTGATTAATGTAAATATGGATGTTATAACTAACCGTTTTTCCGGTACCGAAAAGATTGATTACACTAACAATTCTCCTGATACTTTGTATAAAGTATATTTTCATTTATACTGGAATGCTTTTCAACCGGGTAGTAGTATGGACATTAGGAGCATGGAATTGGGTAAAACCAAATTAGCCGAACCTAGTTCTAGAAGTGATGGCTTGGATTGGGATGCAAGAGTTAAAGATCGGATTGGTAAGTTAACTACTGAAGAAATAGGTTTTCAAAAGGTAAACAGTATACAAATGAATGGGGTTGACCAAAAGTTGAAAGAGCATGAAACTGTTTTGGAAGTAATATTAAGTAAGCCTATCCTTCCTAAATCAAAAGTGCAGATGGATGTAAACTTTGAAGCCCAGGTTCCCTTGCAAATTAGAAGAAGTGGCCGTGATAATAAAGAAGGTATTCGTTATAGCATGAGTCAATGGTATCCTAAAATGGTTGAATATGATTACCAGGGGTGGAATGCAAATCAATATATCGCAAGAGAATTTTATGGTGTTTGGGGTGATTTTGATGTAAACATAACCATCGACAAAAAATATTTGGTTACTGCCGGAGGCGATCTTCAGAATGCAAATGAATTAGGTTTTGGATATGAAACAATCGGTGTAAAAGTAAAACCTAATGCTTCTACGAAAAACGTTTGGAAATGGCAATGTTATAATGTACACGATTTTGTTTGGGCAGCTGATCCTAATTATAAAATGATTACTAGAACCGTTAAAGATGGACCCTTGGTTAGAGTGGTTTATAAAGCTGTTGATTCATTAGAAAAAAATTGGCAGAACTTGGCAGATACAGCTGCATTGATTTATCCAATCATTGCTAAAACATTTGGTGCGTATCCCTATAAAACTTATACGTTTATTCAAGGTGGTGATGGTGGAATGGAATATCCAATGGCTACTTTGATTGTTGGACCTAGTATTGGCACTGCTGTTCATGAGTGGATGCATACCTGGTACCAAATGCTAATGGGTACTAACGAATCATTATATCCCTGGATGGATGAAGGATTTACCGATTATGCAAGTACAAGGGCTATAGCTGAACTCAGAAACGCAAAAGGTTTTTGGTTCACCGGTGCTTATCGGGGATATTTTAATCTTACAAAAAGTGGATTAGAAGAGCCTGCCAGCACCCATTCCGACCATTATAATACCAATTATGCTTATGGAAACGCAGCCTATAGTAAAGGGGCAGTATTCCTTTCTCAACTGGGTTATATAGTGAGCGATAGTATTCGTGATAAAATATTATTGTCATATTATAACCAATGGCGATTTAAACATCCAAACCCGAACGATTTTATTCGTGTTGCAGAAAAAATAAGTGGTATGGAATTGGACTGGTACAAAGAGTATTGGATTAATAGCACCAAAACCATTGACTTTACCGTTCGTGATATTAATGTAAAAGAGGGGAAGACCATGGTCACCGTTAAGCGAATTGGTAAAATGCCCATGCCCCTTGATGTACTACTGACATTTAAAGATGGTTCACAGGAAATGCATGTAATTCCGCTTGATTTATTGTATGGAGAAAAACCTGCAGAAAACAATATTCCCCGAATCCTTCATACAGAATGGAAATGGGTAAATCCTGAATATTCATTTTCGACAAATAGGGGAATTGGCGAAATAAAATCGATCGAGATAGATCCTAGTCAGAGATTAGCGGATATAAATAGAACGAATAATAAATTGGTCATCCCGGATTAGGGAATGATGAATTATGAACGATGAATGGCGTTGTTGCATGAATATTTTTCAATGTTTATACAGGGTTCAGAGGAATAAAAAATACAAAAAGGTCCATTTTTGAACTTATTTTACTTTTAATCTGCTGAAATCATTCATCATTCATAATTCATCATTCATAATTACTTAGCAGCATGTATTACAAACTTCTCCTCAAAATATACTTC
>JAYTSC010000229.1:0-4280 GCA_043745885.1 Bacteroidota bacterium
CTATTCTCCGGTTCAAGCAAGCAACCATGCTGTATTTGTAGATGCATCGGTATCCATAGACAAAAATAATTATGCAAATATGTTTACTTCTTACTATACTTATGGAGCAGCTATTGCTTTGGCATTAGACTTGGAAATGCAAGCCCGATTCCATAAACCAATTGATCTTTATATGCAAGCCATGTGGGAACGTTTTGGCAAATCAGAAATAACTTATACCCTCTCAACCATGCAGGAAACACTGGCAATTGTTACAGATGTTGCATTTGCAGAGGAATTCTTTAGCAAATATATTAACGGTCATGAAAATATTAACTATGCTTTCTTATTGGGAAAAGCAGGATACGAATTAAAAAATAATACGAAAGGAAAATCTGCTATAGGGATTAATAGCCGTACTGATGAGCAGGGGAGATTTGTAATTACTGGCAATACCACAAAAGGAACAGCCGCTTATGAGGCAGGTTTAGACATCAATGATGAGTTAATAAAACTAGATGAAACCCAGTTGAAAAACAATGCTGATTTATCTGCTTATATTCAAAATAAGAAGCCGGGAGATGCGATCATCGTAACTTATAAACATCGAAATATTGAAAAACAAACTAAAGTAGTTTTGAAAGAGCAAATCGCAAACGACATCATTTTGTTTGAAAACTCCAGAAAAATAATCAATGATGACATGAAAAAAATAAGAGCTACCTGGTTTACATCACAAATTAGATAATGAGTCATTTTTTTTGACTTAGAAACGATATATATAATGTCCCTTTTCGGATTTTCTTTTTTAGACATTTCAGGATCCCTTGGACTTTGCGCAATGGGATTACTCTCTTTTAATTTTCTTTTAGGCATGTGCTTAAGTACCGCCTATAAAAAGTCTAATGTCTGGAAAAAACTCCCGGAAACAATTCGGAAAATAAGCCTTGATGAACTTCATAATTGGACTGCCTATGTAGCTTTGGTTTTTGTTATGTTACATCCTCTATTCCTAATTTTAGATTCAACAAATAAATTTACCTTTTTACATGTTTTTTGGCCTTTCAATGCGCCGAGCCAACCCATCATCGTTTTATTGGGTTCCATTAGTTTTTATGCATTTATTATTGTTGTAATTACTACACAAAATCTCATCAAAAGAAAATTAAGTTTCAGGGTTTGGAAGAATATCCACTTAATTTCTTATGCAACTGCCTTATTGTTTCTTTTTCATGGATTATTAATGGATCCTGAACTAAAAGAAAGACCGACTGATTGGTTGGATGCGGAAAAATTTTTTGCAGAATTGTGCTTCTTCATGCTCATTTGTGGAATAGTGATAAGGTATCGTTACTTTCTAAAAAATAAGCAAGTCAAAGTCAATTAATTATTTTCTTTTGTGTAAGGCTAAATATGCCCAGATAGCACTAAGTAACATAAAAATGGAGCCTAATAAAAAAGCAGCTCCGGGAAAATAGATTGCTGTATTGGGTCTGGTAAAATAAGCAAATAAATTTGTCATCATTAGTGGACCAATTATTGAAGTTGCGCTCATTAAACTTGTTAAGGCTCCTTGCAGTTCTCCTTGTTCATTTGGGGGTAAGTGTCCTGAGATAATGGATTGTAATGCAGGTCCAGCAATCCCACCTAAACAATAGGGTATCAGAAAAACAAACATCATCCAACTTTGCGAAGCGAATGCAAATAAAAGAAGTCCCAAAGAATATAAGGCCAACCCAATATATACACTTTTTTCATTCCCTATTTTCGGGTTTACTATTCTTACCAGACCGCCCTGAACTGCACCCACCAGTAACCCAACAACTCCTAAAGAAATGCCAATCATTTTAGGAGTCCATTTAAACTTTTCGATATTAAAAAAGCTCCAATTACTTTGTACTGCATGCGCAGCCAGGTAAACTAAAACCAGTGATACAATCAAGCCACCTACAGCGGGATATTTTTTTAATTGTAACAATGAGCCCAATGGATTGGCGCGTTTCCAATCAAAGGGCCGTCTATGTAACTTGTCGAGTGACTCGGGTAAAATAAAATAACCATACAGCCAGTTTGTTAAGGCTAGGCAGGCAGCAACGATAAAAGGAATACGAGGACCCAATTCACCCAATAACCCACCGATTAAAGGGCCAATAATAAAACCCAGTCCGAATGCAGCGCCAATCATGCCAAAATTTTGGGCCCTATTTTCAGGTGTACTGATGTCAGCAATATAAGCGGAAGCTGTAGTAAAACTTGCACCGGTTATTCCAGCAATTAATCTCCCTACAAAAAGCCAAGTAATAGAAGGTGCAAATGAGAGAAAAATATAATCAATGCCAAAACCAAATAATGAAAATAACAATACTGGTCTTCTTCCATATTTATCACTTAGGTTTCCTAAAACAGGAGCAAAAATAAACTGCATAAAAGCGTAGGCAAAAGTTAACCAACCCCCATATTGCGAGGCTATTCCAATATCATTGATACCTAATAGTTGCTCAATCAATTTTGGCATCACAGGAATAATTAATCCGAAACCGGTTACATCAATTAATAGTGTGATAAAAATAAAGCCCATTGCGGCTTTTTTATTACTTGCCATTTGTTAATCTTTTGAGTGTAGCAATTGAAAGTTTTATTTAGAAGTTACAAAGTCTCTCTTGTAAAACCCGGGATTTCAAGAACCAGATCAGCCCCATAAACGCCAGCAGGGGTTTGGTAACCGGTTTTACAATTTCCTTCTAATACTTTCTTGGTAATTAGTAGGCTGCTGATGGCTGTTAAAGTATACCCTTCAGGACCTTGCATACGTACAGATTTTTTATCCCCTGCAGCATTACATACTTCCCCCCAAACCAGGCTCTTGGCTTTTGCTCTCATTTCATCAGTTGGTCCTGCCGGATTATTTTTAATTTTCTTTTTTGCTCTGTTTCTGGCAAAAGGAGTTCGTAAAAACCAATTAAAAAGAAATTGCCATTTTAATAAAGAAAATGTTTTAGGCGAAACGCCAGTATAGGTTTCTATATTGGGAATACCCGTGGTAGTAAAGGCAGTTGAAATATCTCCCCAAGGAATACACATTACAAACATTTTTTTAATTCCGAAGTCAACCCAGAAGCCCTTGTGTCCTAAGGGTTTTCGAATGATTATTCCATTTTCTCTAACAACCCCTCCTTCACCCAGGTTTTCAGCCATAGTAGTAGCCGTGCCATGAGAAAGTTTTCCTCCTACCATTGCAAATGCCAGTTTCAAATGTGTTGCATCGGGCAAAAGATTTTTAAGGTACAAAGCTGTACAATCGGTTGGAACCACATCAAATCCTACACCTGGCATAACCATAATTCCAGATTCTTTGGCTCTGTTATCATATCTCTTTGCTTGTTCAAAAACGGATATCTCTCCTGTAATGTCAAGATAATGAGTCTTTGTTTTCAGGCAGGCTTCAATCATTTTTTTTGAAGTATGTTGAAAGGGACCGGCAGCATGTACTACCACTGCTACTTCACTCAAGGCTGCTTCTAAAGCAATGGAATTTGAAAGATCAATCACTTTAAAAGGAAGGTTCAAAGTAGAAGCCATTTTCTGAAGTGAAGATTCTGTTCTACCAGCCAATATCGGACTTAAACCATATTCTGCAGCCATTCTTGCGATGAGTTGTCCGGTAAAACCGTTAGCTCCATATAATAAAAATGTGTTCTTTTGCATACTGAAAAGTACAACCAATCAACCATATTCTGAAATGATACGCAATAAAAAAAGGGGGGTATCGCTACTCCCCTTTCTTTTACCCTCAAACTAAACTTTATTTAATTACGGAGTTTTATGACACCAACTGAAGTTTCTCCCGGCGCTTTCACCACTACATTACGTATGGTTGAATCAAGATATCCATTAGAAGCGTTGATGAATACTGAATAAGTCCCATCTTTTAAACCTCTTAATTTGAAATAACCCTCTTTATCAGGTAAAGCATATGAAGTATCTTTATCATTGTATACTGTGATTACCGGAAAACTTTCTTTTGGTCCAACTCGACCAAATAAACTACCTGTATTTTTTATTGTATAAAAATGGAAAACAGGTTTTAAATAAAATTTATTATTATTTTCTTGAATGATTGAACGAGTAATATCAAAATCTAACCATAAACGAGACTTGCCGGGAACAAATTGATCACATTCATGTCCTTGAAGTTTTATCAGGATATAATTTAGTGATCCCGGACGTAATGCAACCGGATAGGAAATACTGTCTTTCATAACAGAATTGTTAGTCCCTAACTCAATCTTAATTAATCGTAT
>JAYTSC010000230.1:0-2518 GCA_043745885.1 Bacteroidota bacterium
GGATTTAGAAGAAGCAATTTTAGGGGCTATTATGCTGGAAAAATCAGCATTTGACGTAGTTATTGAAATTTTAAAGCCTGAGTGTTTTTACATAGAAGCACATCAAAAAATTTATAAGGCAATGCAAAATCTGCAAATAAAAAATTTGCCGATTGATCTTTTAACTGTGGTAGAGGAATTAAAATTTAATGAAGAATTAGAATTTGTTGGCGGGGCCTATGCTATTACAAAACTTACAAATGTTGTTGTATCATCAGCCAATATTGAGGCGCACAGCCGTATTGTTTTACAAAAATTTATACAAAGAGAGCTTATAAGAATTAGTGGGGAAATTATTGGGGAAGCCTACGAAGAAAGTGCTGATGTTTTTGATTTGCTTGATGAAGCAGAATCGAAGTTGTTTAAAATAACAAATAATCACCTTCGTAAAAATTTTGATGATATTGGCAACATACTTATCAAAACCATTAATCGTATTGATGAAATGCGAAACAGACAAGATGAAATGACCGGTGTCCCAACAGGGTTTCCTTCTCTTGATAGATTGACGTATGGCTGGCAACCAACAGATTTAATTATTCTAGCTGCCAGACCATCCGTTGGTAAGACAGCATTTGCACTAAATCTTGCACGTACTGCAGCTTTGCACCCTACAAAGCCCACAGCAGTTGGTTTTTTTAGTCTGGAAATGAGCAGTAGCCAACTTGTACAAAGAATATTAAGTGCAGAAAGTGAAATATGGCTCGAGAAAATTGCCCGAGGTAAATTAGAAGAGCATGAAATGAAACAGCTATATAAAAAGGGGATTGAAAAATTAAGCAAAGCGCCCATTTTTATTGATGATTCTGCAGCATTAAACATTTTTGAACTGCGGGCAAAATGCAGACGTTTAAAAAGCAAACATAATATTGGAATCATCATCATCGATTATCTTCAGTTAATGAGTGGAAGTGCTGACCGCAACAGCAATCGTGAACAGGAGATCAGTAAAATATCCCGAGATTTAAAATCTCTTGCCAAAGAATTGCAGGTTCCAATTATTGCACTTTCGCAGTTAAGTCGTGAGGTAGAGAAAAGAAAAGAAGGAAATAAAATTCCGCAGCTAAGTGATTTAAGAGAGTCCGGTGCTATTGAGCAGGATGCAGATATGGTTATGTTTCTGTATCGTCCGGATTATTACGACGTTACCACTAATGAAATGGGAGAGAGCAACAAAGGGGAAACTTTTGTAAAAGTTGCAAAACACCGTAACGGTAGTTTGGATACAATAAAATTGAAAGCTGAATTGCACATTCAAAGGTTTATTGAAGAAGAAGGTGGTGGGGATAAATTTAACCCTAACCTTGGTGGTGGTAGTTGGAAGCCTGTGCAAGGTGGTGGCAACGATGGAGCAAATTTGTATATACAGAAAGGAAGCAAAATGAATGATGGGCAATTTGATGATGAAGCACCTTTCTAAATTTTTTTTAAATATTTATGGCTTTACCTTTTTTTTATACAAAAGCTGTTTCTTCATCGGATAATATGATTTTATTAGATGAAGAAAACTCAAGGCATATCATTCAGGTACTGCGTATGGAAATAGGAAGACAAATAAATATAACTGACGGGAACGGAACAGTATGTACTACCGAAATTATGGAAGCGCATAAGAAAAAGTGTACTGTAAAAATCATACATACTTTAAAACAAAATATTCCTTCACATAAAGTTTGCATTGCAATTTCTCCCGTAAAAAACACCAGCAGGTTTGAATGGTTTTTAGAAAAAGCTACTGAAATGGGCGTTACAGAAATAGTGCCTTTAATTTGTGAAAGGACAGAAAAACAATTCTTAAAATTTGATCGATTACGGGGAATATTAATCAGTGCTATGTTACAATCTCAACAGGCATGGTTGCCAGTTTTACAAGAGCCGGTTAAATTTGAAAAGTTTGTAAAAGAGAATGGATCTAGCAATAAATTTATTGCTCATTGTGAAGAACAGCAGAAAATTTCTTTGAAAGAGATAACAGGAAAATTTTCTAATGAATTTATCAACCAATCAACAATTCTTATAGGGCCCGAGGGTGATTTTACAAAAGATGAAATTGATTTTGCACAGCAAAATAATTTTACTCCTGTCGCTTTAGGTAATACAAGATTGAGAACAGAAACAGCAGCATTGGTAGCGGTCACGTTACTTTGCGTAAGTTAATTGGCAATATCAGAATCTGTTGATCTTTTATCTTCAATCCATGGTTCATTAAGCCTTACTATTCTTTTCTTCTTTTGTCTTTTTATCATTGTCATGTTAAGCAACTCCACTAAAAAGGAGAATGCCATACCAAAATAAATATAATTTTTTAACCCAAGTTCATGAGCCTTATCAGGAGCCCAGCCTTCCATTACCAAACTCAAACCGATCATTACTAAAAACGAAAGCGCCAGCATTTTTAAGGCAGGATGTTTATGAATGAATGCAGCTATTGCAGGACTGAAAGTGAACATAATAATCATAGCAATTATTACTGCTGCTA
>JAYTSC010000231.1:0-6414 GCA_043745885.1 Bacteroidota bacterium
AACCGGGCGTGATAAAAAATTGAATGAGCGTTATGCTGAAATGCTGGTGAATGAGTTGAAAAAGAATACTTATTTGCGCGATGTTCAAATCGGGCAATCTACTAAATATCCATCCATCAATATCAATATCGACCGTATCAGGGCAGCCCAATTGGGTGTTGACATCACCGATGTTTCCAGGTCATTGATCGCATCCACTTCTTCTTCCCGTTACACAGAAAAAAATATTTGGACGGATGAAAAAGGAGGCTCTAGTTATAGTGTACAGGTTGAAATACCTGAGAGCAAAATGAGCAGCAAAAATGATATTAGTGAAATCCCTTTGTTAAAAAATTCCGGGCGTCCATTATTGGGAGACGTGGCTTCCTTTACTATGGATTCAACGTATGGTGAAATTGATAATATTGGAGCGTTACCAATGCTTACGGTAACCGCTAACTTATTTAAAAAAGATTTAGGCAGTGCAACAAAAGATGTAAACAAAGCAA
Source organism: Bacteroidota bacterium (assembly GCA_043745885.1). Classification (GTDB taxonomy): domain Bacteria; phylum Bacteroidota; class Bacteroidia; order Chitinophagales; family Chitinophagaceae; genus Sediminibacterium. The sequence goes on from JAYTSC010000231.1 coordinate 489, forward strand.
TCGCTTCATTGGGAGAACTACCCAGGGGATTAAGTGTGCAGATGATTGGAATGAGTAATACGTTAAATGAAACATTAAACAGTTTACAATCGGGTTTGCTTGTTGCAATTGTTGTTATCTTTTTAATGCTGGCTGCAAATTTTCAATCCTTTACTGTTTCTACCATTATACTGGCTACAGTACCCGCAGTACTGATGGGTTCGCTCATTTTGTTGATGCTTTGCGGATCAACCCTGAACCTACAATCCTATATGGGTATGATTATGTCGGTTGGTGTTTCCATATCCAATGCCGTATTGCTGATTACAAATGCAGAACAGATCAGAATACATAATGGCAATGCAGTTCTTTCAGCAACAGAAGCCGCAGCATTAAGAATCAGACCTATTGTGATGACGGCAACTGCCATGGTAGTTGGAATGCTGCCCATGGCACTCGGCTTGGGTGAGGCCGGAGATCAATCCTCACCTTTAGGAAGGGCTGTTATTGGAGGATTGATTGCATCTACATTTGCGGCTCTGTTTATTTTACCTTTGGCGTTTGCCTGGGGGCAGGGTAAGGCATCAAAAAAAAGTGTATCACTTGATCCGGAAGATCCAGAAAGTACCCATTTCATTCCTTCTTTACATCATCACAAATAGGCTACTTTAACTAACAATAGAAATTATTACATGAAAAATATACCTTTCAAAGAAGCTCATAAAAGTTGCTTTATGAATATAATCCCTACTATAAAAATGCTTTTCTGCACCATCACATTGATGGGCATTGCAGAGAGTGGATGCAAAAACAGGGATACTGAACATAATACAAAAGCTACCATTGCGCAGCCTTCAGCTACTGTAGCTTCCACAACTACAGATGCTTTTATTTTAACCAAAAGCAATCTGTCTTCCTCATTCAGGAGTCCGGGTGAATTGATTGCCTATCAGCAGGTGGATCTGTATGCCAAAGTAAGTAGCTATATTAAAAAACTGCTGGTTGACGTTGGTAGCGAAGTGCATGAGGGAGACTTATTAGCGGTACTGGAAGCACCTGAAATTAATTCACAACTATCCGTTGCAGCCTCTAAATTGAAGTCGCAAGAGGCAATATATATTGCCAGTAAAGCCAATTACGATCGTCTGTCAGAAACGAGTAAAACCCCTGGTACCATTTCGCGCAATGATTTGGATCAGTCCAATGCCAGACAGCAGTCGGATCTGGCACAATTAGAGGCTGCAAAATCTGCATACAGAGAGGTCAATGATACAAAAGCATATCTTCATATACGTGCCCCATTTGATGGGGTTATTACCAATCGAAATGTAAGTGCAGGAGCTTATGTAGGACCAACAGGTAAGGGTTCTGATCAGCCAATATTTACCTTACAGGAACATAGAAAACTCAGGTTAATTGTAAGTGTACCCGAAGCGTACTCCGCTTATTTGAGTCATAACACGGAAGTTGCTTTTGAAATTAGTTCACTTAAAGGAAAAGTATTTAAGGCCAGACTATCGCGGTTAGCAGGAGTATTGGATTCGAAACTCCGGTCTCAACATATAGAGATGGATGTATTGAATACCGAAAAAAAATTATTACCGGGTATGATTGCGGAAGTATTAATACCACTTAAAATGAATAAAGACGCTTTTATGGTTCCCGTTTCTGCTGTATTAAATAGTACGCTGGGTATTTTTATCATAAAGACACAACAACAACACTGGGTTTGGGTTCCTGTAAAAACGGGGCGGACTTTTGAAGGCAAAACGGAAGTCTTTGGTCCTTTACAATCAGGTGATACCCTTATTGCACACGCAGCAGAAGAAACCCGAAATGGAGGAAAAATTAATTCCCTGAATATTAAAAGAACCAAATCCGAATGATAAAACCAATCTTTACTACTCAAAAAAAATAGACTGAAATTATAGTAAAAAGCCTTTAAAGGCAAATATGAATAGCTGTTTTGCTTGTTACACGCAACAAATTAAAAATTAACGAACAAAAATACCTATTAGCGTAAAAAGCGAATTTCAGTAAGCTCCCTACCTATTTGCTGAACACCTTGAAGTATTCGTTGCGTTTGATTTGTAGAGGGTGTTTTTGTTCCTTTAATGTATTGAGCCAACAAACTTTGGTTCATCCCTATACGTTCGCTCAAAGCCTTTGCATTAATTACTTTGTAAAAATCAAAGAAACTTGCCAGTTCCAAATCAAATTTTATTTCCTCAATAGTATACACAAAGCCTTTATCTTCAAAAGCAAGGTTAACAGCTTCCAATACATTGGCTTTAAGCTCCTCATAGTTATCCCCTTCAGTATGTATGGACTTGTTTTTAACCAAGGCATAAGCACTATACCCAGTATCTTCTTTAGTAATTTGCATTACGATTTTTGGCTTTTTCATCTTTTTGCTGTTTTAATCCCTGCTTGTTTCAGCAAGGCTATTAATAATCCCTTTTTCACTTCTTTGCCTGCATGGTATGGTACAGTTAGTTGTTCCTGCTTTGTAGGGTGCTGCATAATTACATGGCTACCTTTTTGCCTTACCTCAAACCAGCCGTCTTTTCTTAGTAATTTAAAAAGGTCATTGTATTTCACAAATACGAAGGTAATAAATTTATTACTTTATGCAAAATCATAAATACATAGTAGAACCCTACAAGGGAATGAATACCCTTTACCGTTGCCCATGTTGCCGGCAAAGGGATAAAAGCTTTTCGCTTTACATTGCTTAACCGATAAACCCGTTTTACTATCCTAATTTTTAATATAACCACAGCATAGTGTGGTAAAATTAAAAATTTAATCCAATAAACAATTGATTTTCAATAGTTTATATTCCTTAAAACAAAAATAGGGAAAAGTCAGGAAACCGCGGGCATGCCTTTACAGGGCCGCATTTGGCTTTTTACCGGTAATAGCCTTATTTTTACAACGATTTAAATGAATAGAACAACATCCATAAAGATTAAAGCAACGCTGCTCATCACCGTATTCTCCCTGAATACCTTTATGGGTTTTGCCTGTTCTATGGGTATTGATATGGGCTATAATAAATCGCATCATTCAGAAGAAGCTACCGAGGTATCGGTTCATGTTCATGACGATGCTAAAAAGCACCATCATGAAAATGAACCAAAAAAATCAAACCATGATGAACCTACTACAAAACATCACCACAAAAAAGATACTTCCAAAAAAGACGATTGTTGCACCCATGAAATAATGCAGTTTCAGCAATTAGATAAAAACCTGACTGCGAAAATTGGTATCAATATGCCGGTGTTTGTGTCAATCAGCACAGCTTTTTTCGGAATTGAAAATTTTAAATTTGTTCAGTCATCTTCACCAAAATATATTGCCAGTTATTTTCATCCCCCGCCACCTGATATACGGATAGCTATACAGAGTTTCCAGATTTGATTATTGTAACTAACTGAAACAGTTCTTGTTTCAGCATTAACTTGTTTTGCCCATGGCAAAGTGAAATAATCGGTTTTACAATAATTCTTTTTTATGTTCAGGAGTATATTTACCATTTTTTTATTTTTAGCAACAGTAACAGTTACTGCACAAGCGCTATTAACTGAAACAGAAGCCATCAGCAAAACGCTGGCTAACAACAAGAATATTAATGCCGCTTCTTTACAGGTAAAACAGCAACAGCAATTGCTGAAGTCTGCTATCAACTTGCCCAACCCCGAGTTTTTCTTGGAAAGCCCCACCGGCAATTTTTATACAGGAAGTATTACACAGTCTATCGAGTTTCCTTCCGTTTATAGTAATCAGTACCGTTTGCAAAAAGGACAAATTGTTATCGCACAAAAAGAAAAACAATTAACCGAAGCAGAAATAAAATACAGGGTAAAGCTTTTATATCTCGAAATACAGTTTGTCGATTCGTTGATAAAGCAATTAAATATCCAGGATACCTTGTATGAAAAAATAAAAACGGCTGCCATCCGCCAGTTTACTGCAGGTCAGATAGATTACCTGCAACAGGCTTTTGCAGAAACGCAATACGGCGAAATTCATAATCAATATGTACAGGCCATTACAAAGGCAAAATCTGCAAAGGCGCAATTGCAATGGTACACCGGCTTGAAAAATGATTTTATAGTGGAGCCATTAACTGTTTCTGCCAGTAGCCGGCAAACATGGCTGGTATCGGATTCAACCGCATTTTTTTCCAATCCTTCTGTTCAACTATTGCAGCAGCAGCAGTTGAATGCCAAACAAAATATCGCCCTGCAAAAAAGCAAGGCTTTGCCAGGATTGGCATTGGGCTATTTTAACCAGGGAGAAAGAGATACAAAATGGTATAACCGTTTCCGTTTCGGGATTACCATTCCTGTATGGATTGGCCAATATAAGAGCAAAATCAATGCGGCTAAAACTGAACAACAGGTTTGGCAAAGCAAACAGGAAGGTTTGCAACAGGAATTATCTTTACAAACGATTAATGCCAATGGGGAAATGCAAAGCAACTGGCTAGCTGTACAATACTATCAACAAACCGGTTTGCGTAAAGCCGGGGAAGTAATTACTACCTCACAACGCTTTTTTGCAAGTGGTGAAATTGACTATATCAGTATGTTGAGAAACAGCAATGATGCGTATGCTATTTACCAGAAATACCTGGAGGCAATAAAAAATTATAACCAGAGTGTTATCAACTATCAATATTTAATGGGACAGTTATGAAACGATTATTAATTATTTTATTTTGGTTACCTGTATTAGCCATAGCACATGGTGGTGAAGACCATGGCGATGCTAAAAAAGCATCCACTCCGCCAACCGGTTATTTTTCTTCAGAGGCTTTTTCTGATAAATATGAATTGCTGATTAAATACGGAACTCTTATTCCGGGAAAAGAGGTAATGCTTAAATTGTTTATCAGTGAGTATCATACTAATAAACCGATTGATACAGCAAGCTTAACAATAACGGTTGCCGGAAATCCCAATATAAAAGTGACCGCAAAAAGGCTTGATAAAGGAGTATATGAACTGAAAGCAATACTCCCTGAAAAGAAAGCGTACAATTTGGTAATAAATATTAATAGTGTTTACGGAGCAGATTTAATTCAGGTAAATAATATTGAAACAGGAAAAAAACTCGGAGTAGCCGAAACTACACAGGAACAACATTCACATTGGTACAGCAGCAACTGGTTTTTCGGCTTTATAGGATTGCTACTAGGGGCCGTAGTTATGTTTTTTATCAGCATTAAAAGAAACAGGAAAATAACCACCGCTGCGATAATCATCTTTTGTTTATTACCAACAGCAACGTACAATACCTTATCTGCACATGATGGAGAAGACCATGGAGGCGGTACTGCAAAAGCAGGCGGCTCGTCCACCACTTTTATAATAGAAAAAGAAACACAGTTCCTGTTTAATATTCTTACACAAAAAATCGGTGCCGGCGATTTTAATGAATCAACAGTTTTGCTGGGAACTGTTACAGCTGCACCACAGGGAAAAGCGGTAATTCAATCGCCACAAACAGGAAAGATTGTTGCCTTAAGCGTTAACCCCGGCCAGCAGGTAGCTCGTGGACAGGTATTGGCAGTAGTGGAGCAACAGGTAGATGCTGGCACACAAATAAACATCCTTTCGCAAAGAAATATAGTGAACGCAGAATATGAAGCGGCTAAAGCACAGTATGAAAGATTGAAAACCATCGAAGATATTGCTGCCAAAAAAGATGTTACAGAAGCAAAAGCGAGGTATGAAAGTGCAAAAAAAAATAAACAGTTATTTGATGCCAACGAAGGTGGTGGTGCCGGAAGCACAAAATTGGTAAGCCTCACATCCCCCATCAGTGGGGTTGTAGGCACTTTTAATTTTTCCATTGGGGCTGTGATAAACACAGGAGAAACGTTGTTTGAAATTACCAACTTGAACCAGGTATTTGTAGAAGCACAGGTGTTTAC
>JAYTSC010000232.1:0-4209 GCA_043745885.1 Bacteroidota bacterium
AAATTCGGCAGTACGTAAAAATAAACGAGTTCTCATTTCCCATCGAACTACATTGGCCCATTGGTTAACCAAAATAGGCAAATCACGATAAGATTGTATCCATCCTTTATAGGTATTCCATATTATGGCCTCACTAGTTGGACGAACTACTAGTTCTTCTTCCAATTTAGCTTCTGGATCAACCATTAATTTTCCTTTATTATTGGGATCTGCCTTTAACCGATAATGTGTTACCACTGCGCATTCTTTGGCAAACCCTTCTGCATTTTTTTCTTCTGCTTCAAAAAGGCTTTTGGGAACAAATAAAGGGAAATAGGCATTTTGATGGCCGGTATCTTTAAATTTCTTGTCCAATACATCGCGCATATTCTCCCACAAAGCAAAACCGTAGGGTTTTATTACCATACAACCTCGAACTGCGCTATAATCAGCTAAATTTCCTTTAATAACTAGATCATTATACCACTGTGAATAATCCGCTGATCTTGATGTAATTTCCTTTGCCATCTCTGCTTTATGATTTATTTAACAAATAAAAACGCTTACAAATGTTAGTTGGCAAAAGGTTTGTGATAATTCTTTTGATGCCAAAATGCATCGCAAATGTATGTAACTTCACATTACCTAACCCTTCAATCCTGATGTTATGAAACCTATTTTACTCTTATCTGTAATTAGCATGGGTCTTCTTAGTGCTTGTTCAACTGCATTTAAGGCAGGACAAACACCGGATGATGTATATTATTCTCCTGGTCGTGATGGTGGTTCTGCAAAAGAAGAAGTAGTTAAGAAAAAGCAAGCTGAGGAATATCAGGAACATGTAAATATCCAGGATGATCGTTATTTGCGCATGAAGGTTGCCAATAGATATCGCTGGAGCGGAATAGATAATTATGATTATTGGTATGATAGCCGTTATGATTTTGGAGGATACAATTATCAAAACTGCTATTCATCATGGAATCCGAGATGGAATCTAGGTTTAGGTTATGGTAGAACTTATCCGGGAAGTATTGGTTGGGGATGGGCAAGTCCAATTTATACAGTGGTAGCTTATTCAACTGCATCTTATAAAAGTGAAAAGGGGTATACTTCCGGTGCTAATATTTCTGCCTACCGCAATAAAAATTACAATAATACCAATTATGGATTCAAGGATCCTAAAACAGGAACATTTATTCCAAGTAATAATAACAATAGTTTTGGCAATCTGCTGAAAAGGGTGTTTTCCGGCGGCTCTGAAAACACGAGTGGATACGAACGTGCATCCAGCAGTTATGATCGACCAGCTAGGTCATATTCAACTACCCCTTCCACTAACAATTCAGCTCCTGCTACCAGTGGCAGTGCCGGTGGAACCAGTGGCGGATTTCAAAGTACCGGTTCAAGCACCAGTACCGGACGTGGAGGCAGAGGGTAATCTCAATCATTATTTTTATCATTATTAAAGTGTTGTTTAAATACTTTACTAGTATTTTATTTTCAAAACCAAACTTATGAAACAGTATCTGCTCATTTCATTCTCAATACTAGCTGCTACCTCTTACGCACAAACGGCTGACGATGCATTGAGAACTGCCTGGTTTACCCAAAATGGTACAGCACGTAATATGGCAACAGGGGGTGTTATGGGTTCACTGGGAGGAGATATTACTGCCAACCATGTAAATCCAGCTGGCCTTGGTTTATTCAAAACAAATGAACTGGTTCTTTCTCCAGGATTTGCACTAAATAATAATAAATTCAATTACAGAGGAACAGATACTTCAACTGATAAAAATAATTTTAATTATGGAGCTTCTGGTATAATTCTCAGTTCATCCAATAAACATAATAATAGAAAATGGACGAGTAGTGCTTTTGCAATATCTGTAAACCAGACGGCGAATTATAATAACCATATTCAATTTAAAGGGTTTAATAATTTTAGTTCTTTTACTGAGAAATACCTGGAAGAATTGATTAAAGACAGAGCAGATACCAATGCAGCATTGAATAATTATATTTTTGGATCATCACTTGCTTTCAGAACATTTTTAATAGATACCATACGTGGTACTGGTGGTGCAGTTACCGGTTACCAGAGTTTGGTGCCTATTTCAACAGGAGTAAACCAAATGAATGATTTGGTGACAAGAGGGGGATATCATGAAATTGCATTGGGTCTTGCTGGTAATTTAGAAGATAAAATGTATGTAGGAGGAAGTATCACCATTCCTATTGTCGATTATCAACGTGAAACTACGTATACAGAAACAGATGCAACCAGTAACTTAAATAACGAGTTCAAGAGATTTGAGTATCGAGAGTCTTTTTCCTCAAAAGGATTAGGTATTGGGGCAAAGCTTGGTGTGATTTATAAACCCCAGGAATTTTGGCGTATTGGTTTTGCTTTTCATACACCACAGTTAATGGGTTATACAGATAAAATCAGTTCCTCAATAACAGCTAATACAGAAACCTATGCCGGTACAAAATCGGAAAGTAGTAACGCATTAAATAGTGGAAATCCCGGTGTGCGTTATTACAATATGATTACTCCCTGGAGAGCCATTGTTAGTGCCAGTTATGTGTTTAGAGAGATTAGTGATACACGCAAACAAAGGGCATTTATAAGTGCTGATGTAGAATATGTGAATTATCGTAGTGCAAGATTTTCATCTTCCGATAAAGACAACACTGCGCTACAAAATTATTACCAAATCGTAAATAATGGAATCAAAGACACTTATAAAGGGAATGTAAACTTTAAACTGGGTGGAGAACTCAAATTACACACAATTATGTTTAGATTAGGTGGTGCTTATTATGGAAGCCCGTATGCAGACGAAAATTTAAAGGCAAATCGAATTATAGCAACGGGTGGTTTAGGATATCGGGATCAGGGTATTTTTATTGATTTAACCTATGGACATACTTTTGTAAATGATGCGCAATTTGCTTATCGGTTAAATGACAAACCCAACACATTTGCAGAACAAACCGGTAGTCGTGGAAATATCGTTTTGACATTTGGATTTAAATTCTAATAAACTCAGGATTTGAATAAGTATATAGCAAGTGGTATCCTAGGGGTTATATTTTAAAGTCAGTTATACCAATCAAGGGTTGAATATTCGAATATTTTCAGCCGCAGATTTACAGATTAATAAAGATTTAATCGGTCTAAATCTGCGGCTAAATTCGCATTAGAATCGTGATAAAAAATTTAGAAATCATTCAACCTTGTATAAACATTAATTATAGGGTTGTACATGACAGGGTTTATTTTTCTGAGGCCCTCCCCCTTCTTCTTTGTACCTACAAATTGGGGGAAGTTTTTTATACGCTTCCAGTTCTGCTTTTTCAGCATCAGCATCAAACCCCGCATTGAGTAAAGCTGTTCTAATCAATTCAGGATTGGTACGATCTGGTAAATATTGAAATTTAATTTCACCTTGAAGTAGGTTTATTTTCCATTGCATAATACCCATTTCCATATTTGCCTTGTTTTCAATAATCAGGTATTTATCAAGTCGTTCTTTACATTCCCAGCAACGTAGGTTTACAGACTTTACAGTTATCCATTCAGGTTTTGGTTGTTGCGCTTTTGTAACAACAGATACGCCTAAGATTACAATCGCCATTAATAATTTCATAAGAGATTTTTCAAGTTTTATTTCAAATGCCCTGCCAATTAGCGGGATCATTTCGCCAGGCTAGCAATTGATGTTCAGTTTCTGGCAAAATTTGTCCTTTTTCTACGGCAAGATTTATCAAGTTCGTATAATCCGTAAGTGATCGATAAGGGACATTGGCTTCTGAAAAAGCTTTCTCAGCAATTTGGAATCCATAAGTAAAAATAGAAACCATTCCCACCACTTCTACATTTGCATTTCTTAAAACATCGACAACTTGTAAGCTGCTTTTCCCGGTTGATATGAGATCTTCAATTACCAAAATACGCTGCCCTGGCGTATAATATCCTTCAATTTGGTTTCCTAATCCATGCTCTTTGGCTTTGGGTCTAACATAGATATAAGGCAGTTTAAGTTGGTCTGCCACCATGGCTCCCCAGGGAATACCCGCCGTGGCTACTCCTGCTAACACTTCCGCTTGGGGAAAATGTTCAAAAACAACATTACACATTTCACTTTTAATAAAATCACGAATAAATGGAAAAGATAAAACTTTGCGATTATCGCAATAAATAGGGCTTTTCCAACCACT
>JAYTSC010000233.1:0-4903 GCA_043745885.1 Bacteroidota bacterium
AAAAAAAATCCTTTCAGATACAACGAATGCATCGGATAGTAGTAACAAATATTTAGAAGCCTATTTTAATGTCAGAATTTTTTCTGATTCGCTGCAAGCTACTTGTGATAGCTTATTTTATTCATTACAGGATTCTGTATTTAGAATGTTTAGGAATCCTACCGTTTGGGCTAAAGATAACCAGATAACCGGTGATACTATTTATTTATATGTAAAAAACAAGAAGCCTGAACGGATGTTTGTTTTTGAGAATGCGATGACCCTCAGCAAGCTAGACAGCACTAGCTATTATAACCAGTTAAAAGGAACTACCATCAATGCATTGTTTATAGATGGACAAATAAATTCTATGCGGGCAAAAGGTAATGCCGAAAATGTGTATTACGGACAAGATGAACAAAAACGGTTTATTGGTGTAAACAAATCAACCGCAGATATTATTGATGTACTCTTTGATGAGAACAAACCTAAACGGGTAAGTTTTCTACGAAATTTAGACGGCACAATGTATCCTATGCACCAGGTTAACCATGAGGATATAAAAATTCGGGGATTTAAATGGCTGGATGCAATTCGTCCAAAAACGAAGTTTGAAATTTTTGCGAATTGATGTTGTGATTCTGAAGCTTACCCTAACTGTTGTTTAACTTATTCTTTAAATATTACCGCTAAAGCTAGACGTTCAATTTATACATATATATTAATTATTTTATACTAAGTTCAGCAGCCAAAAAACTGTATTTTTGCGAATTATCTGATATTATTTACATTAATTAGATGAAATGATTCTTAATACACGTTATTTATTTTTTCCTAACCAATTAAGGTCAACATTTTACTAAAACTAAATTACCTAGATTATGACTAAAAAAATCTCTCTTCTTTTGCTCGCCAGTTTTGTATGCCTATTTACCATGGCACAAAAAACGAAATTCACCGGTACGGTTACGGATGACAAAGGCAAGCCATTAGCTGGGTCAAGTGTTTCCAATAAGGTAACAAAAGAAACGGTTGTTACGAATAGTATTGGTGCATTTACAATTGCTGCCGAAAAAGGAGCGCTATTAGTTATTAGCTTTATTGGCTATGAAACAAAAGAAATAAAGTTTAATGGAGAAAGTTCTGAACTAAGCATTAAGTTGACCCTATCTGAGGAAGGGCTTAAAGAAGTGGTAGTATTGGGATCAAGGGGAATTGCTCGTACAAAATTAGAAAGTACCGTTCCGGTTGATCGTTTTGATATTAAAACCCTAATTACCGATATACCTCAATCAGATATTACCGGCATTCTAAACTATGTGGCACCTTCCTTTAATTCAACTCCTCAGACAGTAGCAGATGGAACAGACCATATTGATCCGGCATCAGTAAGAGGTTTAGGCCCTGATCAAACTTTGGTATTATTGAACGGGAAAAGAAGGTATTCAACCGCATTGGTCAACTTGAATGGAACTATGGGACGTGGATCAGTGGGTACAGACTTAAATGCCATCCCAGCTGCTGCTATTGATAATATTGAATTGTTACGAGATGGTGCCGCAGCACAGTATGGTTCTGATGCCATTGCAGGCGTAATAAATATTCAGCTCAACAATAATATCAATAAAGGAAAAGCTACCTTAACCTATGGTGCTAATACAACCAGCTACCAAGCATATACACATGTCAACTCAGGAAATTTTGCTTCAGGAATTGATCCTATCTATATTAATCGGTCAGTCACTGATGGCCAAAAAGTTCAGGGAACAGTAAATTATGGTTGGCAACTAGGCAAACGTAAGGGTAGTTTTATTAACCTCACAGGTGTATTTGAAAAACGTGAACCAACCGTTAGATCAGGAGAGAGAGCCGGTAATATAGACGACCGTAAACCAGGCGATGCAGGAAGTACTTTTCTATTAGACAGTCTTGGGGTAAACCGCGAATATTTACAAATGCGTGTTGGACAATCCAGAACCCAAAATATTCAAGGGGTTATTAACGGAGCTATAAAATTTAAAAATGAATCCGAATTTTATTTTTTTAGTATTTTAAGTCAACGTATAGGTAATTCAACCGGCTTTTATCGGATGCCCTATCAAGCCACTAATATCCCGGCTATTTATTCCAAAGGATTTTTACCTGAGATTGCTTCAACGATTTCTGACGTATCACTTGGAACTGGATTGAAAGGCAAATGGGGACAATGGAATTATGACCTGAGTAATGTGTATGGACAGAACACATTTTCCTTTAATATTCAAAATACACTGAATGTTTCTGCCTATTATAACAATAATAGTTTTAGACAAACTTCGTTTGATGCAGGTGTTTTACAATTTCGTCAAAATACATCCAATTTTGACCTTTCCAGAAATTTCAATGATGCATTAAAAACAAATCTGGCATTTGGTGCTGAATTCCGGACAGAAAACTACCAGCAAAAAGCGGGGGAAGAAGCCTCATGGGCTAATTATATGCGTCGTACAGGAGGGGTAGTTGATATTTTGAACGGAGCACCTACAACTGTAAAATTAGCAGATGGATCAACTGGCATTCCCGCCGGAGGATCTCAGGTTTTTCCGGGTTTTAGACCAGATAACGCTACCAACAAAAGCAGAAACTCTTTTGCCCTATACACCGATTTGGAATTGGAACCTTTCAAAGGCTTTTTGATTGATGGGGCACTTCGTTATGAAAACTATACCGACTTTGGCGGAAACCTAAGTGGTAAAGTAGCAGCCAGGTATAAATTAGACAATCACGTAAGCATACGTGGATCTATTAGTACAGGTTTTCGTGCACCTTCTCTTCAACAAAAATACCTAACCAAAACCTCTACTGTTTTTCAGGGTGGAATAGCCTTTGATGATGCAACATTACCAAACGATAGTAAAGCTGCTGGATTATTGGGGGTACCAAGTTTACGACCTGAAATTGCAAATAGTATCAGCTTAGGTGTTACTATGAAGTATGGGAAATTTGCTTTTACCATTGACGGCTTTAGTACCAGGGTTAATGACAGAATTATCCTTACCGATGCCTTTGCAGGTAAAAATGCTGGTACTCCACAAGAGCAAGCAATTTATGACATCTTACTTGCCAATAATGCATCAAGAGCTGTTTTCATGACCAACGCAGTTGATTTACGTACTTCCGGAATTGATGCGATTGCTACCTATAGTTTTAAAATGCCTAAAAGCCAATCTTTGAAATTTGAATTAGCTACTACCATTTCCAATCGTGAAATTTTGGGTGAGGTAAAATCTTCAACACAACTGAAGGGAAGAGAGCATACCTATATGAGCCCAATAAACAAGGCCACATTAATTGAAGGCAACCCGATGGTAAAAGGCAATCTTTCCATTTCTTATAGAATCAATAAATTCAATGTGATGATGCGCAATACCTACTTTGGTAAAGTGGTACATTTAGAGGGTGCCTCCTTAGCAGCTGCATTAGGAACGCAATGGTTTTACAGACAGGAATTAAGTGCCAAAGTAATCACAGATCTTACTGTTGGTTATCGTTTATCCAATGCTATACGAATATCTGCAGGTGCTAATAATTTATTGGATGTGTATTCAGATTTATTAACCGCTTCCTCTGGTCGTTATGACCGATTGGATATTGTTCCCACCAGTCCTACCTACAATAATTTTGTTGAGAGTAGATCAGCAAAAGATGCTGGTGTTGTGAATAACAATGGCGTAACCTCAAATAACCAGTTCAATTATTCCAGAAGGGTTACCCAACTTGGAATGAATGGGCGATATGTATTTATGAGGTTTGAAGTGAATTTTTAAAGTCAATACTAACTATTTATTAAAAGGCCCTTCATTTGTAGGGTCTTTTATTTTGGAGCATTCATTTTGAATAATACCTAGGGCTTGCTCAATAGCCTCGAAACCTTTACTAACTTTATATTCTAGCCCATTCAATTATCAATAGATGCAAGGAAACCAAAGCAAGACGCTTAAAAAGCGTGCAGCCACTCCCCAATACATCAGACCGAACTAGGGCTTAACCTAGATCGCAGCTATATAAGAGCAAATCCGTATGTTTATTGAGTTTCGCTTTTTTTTCGAATTAAACTCTAAATGTGACTGTCCGAAATAAGGGACATTTACAAACGCATTTCATACTTCCGTTTGTAAGATCATTTCACTTCAAATTCCCATAAACCGGCGCCGCATGAACCATTCGCACTCAATCCCTGTATAACAGCCACATAGCTGCCTTTTTTGTCTGAAGTGTAAAAGCCAACATGCTGTTGTCCTTTTTCACCAGTGTGAATATTCGGAGACCAGTACAATACGTTCCTGAAATCAGGTAAATGACTTGCTACTTTTTCATCAGTATCATACACCGGAGAATAAAATTCTCTTTCCAATTGGAGCCCTTCATAATCGATCACTGTAGCATGCGGGTCTAGCTCATAATTGGCGAGATCGCCTTTATACGTTTTCCAGTTCATGATGCCTGATAAAATTGCATTGCCGAGGAAGTAACGTTTATTAACCATTTCCAGCTTTCTCATTTTTCGTGGATCGAAGTTCATTAGTTTATTTACATCAAATACCGGTACACCATCCACCAATATGAGGGGATCTGTTTCAAAGAAGGGTTCTTTTATCATAACCGATAGGGGTAATGAAAGCCGGTACATCAGCGGTATGAAAAATTTGCCATTGCGCTTCTGCACATCCATAAACATTACATATTCCCGCATCACTTCTTCCATTGTAGTAAAACGCGTAAAATCATCCAGGAAATAAGTGGCATCAGGTTTTTCAAAGAAAGCAACCGTGTCTGCATTTTGTGTAAACTGTTTTAATTTATCACCTGTATATATATTCTGTACCTGTGTGCCAATGCTGTGATCGAGTAAAGTACTTTCATTTATTTTTGAAAGCCGGAAAGC
>JAYTSC010000234.1:0-2780 GCA_043745885.1 Bacteroidota bacterium
TAATGCCAATAGTAAAATCTGAAAGCATTTCTATTTTTTGGGTAGAGATGTCTGCTCTACAAATGGGTGCTCCACCATTACTTTGGGATACAAAATAGAGATATTTTTCATCCTTACTCCAGGTGATATTTCCTTTATTTCTGTCAAAAGGAATTGTAATGGCATCTTTGAAACTGCCATTAACCGGCATGATGGCTAATACCGGGATATCTACAAAGGATGTATTCCCAAATTGAAAAGCTAACCATTTACCCGATGGTGAAAGCTTAGCGCTATTAAAATTTTTCCCTTCTTCCCCTAAAATCTTTTTTATATTTCTTCCATTCACATCTGCCATAAATATTTCACTTTCCAAAGATCGATCGGGATGTTGTTCAGCATCAATATCGGCGGTAATAATCAGTTGTTTTCCGTCTGCTGTAAAATCTGCCGCACTGTATCGGTAAAATCCATGGGTAATAGAAAAAGGTTGTGATCCGGTTTCTATACTTATCATAAAAAAATGATTGAATGAAATTTCAGCATTCGTAACAGACTCATCTTGAAAATTTAATTTATTGATTACTTTGGCTTTCTTATCATTCGAATTCGATTCTAGATAGGCCCTTATTTCTTCTAAATTACCATCGGGATCCGGTTTTGCATTGCTAGTAATGAACTGATTATTTTTTTCAAATCCCGGCTTTTCATAAGGCCATTTTGGAATTTCTTTAAGTGGATTTAAAACGCTATCTTTTAATAATTCTTTTAAATTAATACTGGCAGAAAAAAGTATTTGTTTCCCATCCGGACTCCATTTAGGTGTACCGGCACCATATTTAAATTTGGTTAATTGCATTGGCTCGCCACCATCAAATGATAAAATAAAAATTTGTGGTTTGGTATCAACTGTTCTTACAAATGCCAATTGCTTTCCATCCGGACTCCATGCGGGAGAAGAAGCACTTTCTTTAGTGGTTAATGCCTTAGGAGACATTGAACCATCCGTAGTAGCAAGATAAATCTGGTTACTATATTTATACTCCCATTTGCTATCTCCGTCAGGCTCAATATTATTTACTACAAATACCACTTTATTGCCATCCGGACTAATGGCAACATTACTGAGTTGTTTTATTTTCAACATATCAGTAACTTTAATCAACTCCTTTTGTGCAAAAAGCGGTATGCCGATTATCCATAATGAAAAAGTCAAAAAATTCTTCATATTTTATAAGTTTGGACTGTTAAATTACAGATTTTATGCTAGCTCGAAACAGGGTTGGATAACTTAATTAGAAATTTGTAGGATAAAACCTTAAGAGATTTTCAAGTTTTCTAAAACCGTTGATGCTAGATACCATAAAATCCAACCTTCAGTAACTCAATAATGTATGAGCCAATTTTATTTTGTATTTTCAACCCAAAGACTCACCATAATGAAGAAACTTTTTAATGGGCTTATTGTTATTTTTCTAATGAATTTTTTATTGTCATCTTGTAAATCAGATCCTGCAAAAGAGATAATAACTGAACATTTGAAAGCTGATGCTGATAATGCAGGACTTACACTACCCACCGGTTTTGGTGCCATAACGGTTGCAGAAAACCTGGGATTAACGAGACATATTGCAGTAACCAAGGAGAGAATTATTTACCTGAAAATAATGGGAAAAGTTGCATCCGGGAAGGGAATTTTACAGCTAACCGATACCAATGGTGATGGCAAATCTGATAAAATAACGGGGTTTGGCGATTATGGAGGAACAGGCATCGCAATAAAAAACGATTACCTCTATACCTCCTCGGATGAGGAAGTATTTAGATATCAATTAAATGCAAATGGTGAGGTGATCAATCCTACTGAACCTGAAAAAATAATCACCGGTTTAAAGAAAGGAAACCAACACCAATCCAAATCCATCACTTTAGATAATGACAACCACATTTTTGTGAACATTGGCGCCTATTCAAATTCATGTCAGGAACAGGACCGAACACCGGGCTTCAAAGGGATCATGCCATGTCCAATACTTGATTCTGCCGGCGGCATCTGGCAATTCAAAGCTGATAAAATTTATCAGTCCTATGCTGATGGAATCCGTTATGCAACAGGTTTACGTAATGTGATGGGCCTGGATTGGAATAGCCAACAGAATCAATTGTATGTTATGCAGCATGGTAGAGATGATTTGCATAGACTTTTCCCAAACTTATATACTGAAAAGGAAAATGCTGAATTACCAGCTGAAACCATGTATGCGTTAAACAAAGGGGATAATGCAGGTTGGCCCTATGCATACTTTGATCCTTTTAAAAACAAAAACATGTTAGCACCAGAATATGGGGGAGATGGAAAAAAAGAAAGCGATAAACAATTTATTAATCCGGCTATTGCCTTTCCTGCACATTTAGCTCCTAATGGATTATTATTTTATACCGGCAAAATGTTTCCGGCAAAATATATGAATGGTGCATTTATTGCTTTTCATGGATCATGGAACCGTACACCTTTTCCTCAGGAAGGATATTATATTGTATTTGTTCCATTCGAAAATGGCAAGCCAACAGGTAAATGGGAAATCTTTGCAGATGGCTTTGCTGGAATTAAATTGGTAAATAACTTCAATGGCGTAAAACATCGCCCTTGTGGATTAGCCCAGGGACCGGATGGCTCTTTGTTTGTTACAGATGATCAAAGAGGAAATATTTATCGAATATTTTATAAAGGATAGTAGAAGACTATAAATAACTTGTGCATATCCAATTAAATTGATATTAGTATTTTTCTTCTTATACCC
>JAYTSC010000235.1:0-5412 GCA_043745885.1 Bacteroidota bacterium
GAAGAAGCTGCATGATGTCCATGACCAGCCCTCGCATCGCCTGGAAAACGTGTTATGATGATATCGGGTTGGTATTTCCGAATCATCCAAACAATATCACTCAGTATTTTTTCTCTATCCCAAATACGCAAAGCCTCTTCAGCACTTTTACTAAACCCGAATTCATAGGCACGTGAGAAATATTGTTCTGCTCCATCGATGCGACGGGCTGCGAGTAATTCTTGTGTTCTTATCAACCCCAATTCAATTCCTTGTTCACTACCAATTAAATTTTGTCCCCCATCTCCTCTGGTTAAACTTAAATAGGCAGTGCGGTATAATTTTTCTTTAGCCAACCAGGGAAGAAAGCTATTATTCTCATCATCCGGGTGTGCGGCTATATACAAAACGCTACCCAAAACATTCAGTTTTTTTAACTGCATGAAAATATCTGCGCTACTAATAGTAACAGGTGATTGAGCTTGAGAAGCTGTAAGCAAAAAGCTGAAAGCTAAAAGCAATGATGGCTTTTTTAATAGATTCATTTGTATTTTCTTGATTAAGTTTTTTTTAAAGATTTTTATTGTTATAAAATACATACAACCATTTGATTAATAATTAACGTGAATTTAGGGTTGGCCAATAGAAAGCATTTATAAAGAACCCTATTTACATTTTGCCACAGATTCACAGATTATGTCAGATTTAATCAGTTACAATCTGTGAATCTGTGGCAAAAAATGAGCCATTAGTTTTACCTATGATTGACATGACGTAAATAGTGATTGTTTAACAATACACTAGACTCACCTTCATTATTGTCCTACCAAAAAAACGGCATTACAAAATAGCAATTTTCCATTTTCCCAGAAATTTCTGAACAAAGGATCTTCCGCAAAATAAATCACTTTACCCCTACCCATATCCTGAACACCAAAAACAACCCCATCTTTTAACTTACTTTTTATTTTATTCCCAGTAAAACCGGTCACATAAGCTTCTTTTTTCATGATACCCACATTCCAACCTTCTTTAATAAAATCAAATACAACTCCATCTTGTTTAAGGGTGTAATAAAAGTCGGGATAACCAAAAGCCAATGGGTGGGTGTTGTCTAACTCCAATTTATAAATAGCTCCCGGTGTAGAATTAGTAAGCGACTGTCCTTCTCTATCTGCATACTTTTTCACATTAACATATTCACTTTTATCTTCCGATTTGTCTTCTTTAATTTTAATACCCCAATCGGCTCCGGCTAGCGCTGCCATTGCATTATCGATGGCAATCATTTTACCTCCTCCCCGCACAAACTCTTTTAATTTATCATTGGTTGTTTTTTCATTCAGGGTTCTATAATTTCCATCAGGAAGGATTAATACCTGGTAATTTTTAAGGTTTGCCCTTGCTAAATCTGCAAAATTAATAAGCGTGATAGGATAGTCTAATTGCTTTTCAAAGAAATGCCAAACAGCACCTGCCCCACCTGAAGAGACCTGGTCGCCACTTATCATGGCAACTTTAAATGAATTGTTTATAAATTTCACATCGGGTGATCCAAAATCGACACCCTTATCCATAAATCCAGTTTCAACAGCAATGGGCTGAATAGTAAACTTCTTGCAGGCATCATTGGTTACTTGATTCCAGTTAAGCGGATTGCCGATTTTAGTTATGATCAGTGTTCCACGCTCATAATTTTTGCCTCCATATGTAAATGTTCTTTCTGCAAAACGAACTTTAATATCATTCTTCAAAAGATAGGCAATCACTTTTGCAGCATTAAAAGATTGATAAGGGATTAATAACCCATAGGTAGATGAAACTTCAGAAACTATTGTAGCAGGAGTCCAGTTATTGGTAACTGATAACTTCTCTTTTACAGCATACCCTTTCACCCCATAAGCATAAGGAACAGACCATGCAGTGATGTCATACGTATTAGAATCTGTAACCACTGTTTTAGGTTCCAATAAAACTTTGGCCATTACGGATCTTGTTTGGAAAGCGCTTATGGCAACATGAAATCCTTCATCAGAAAAGGCTTCCTCTTTTCCGGATTGGTAATTATACCCATTAAATGTTTTGTTTGAAATAGTGCCATATTCAATACCGTTTTGATCAAGTAGTTTAATTACCGAAAGGATTTTATTTTCGTTTTTAGACGTTAGTACATACGTTTTATATTCGCCAACTTTTCCACTTCTTCCATCATCAAAATATTTTTTAAACTCTTCTAACAGTTTTTGGCGATTACGTGAAGAAGTTTCAATAGTAGATAACCCGGTTGTATAATGATGAATGGCCCTGTCGTATAATGTTAAAGTATCCCCATCCGCTTTAATGATACCTAATCCAGCCGATGATCCACCTGCTTGTTCATAAGTCATACCAATAGCCCCATTATAAATTGGGTAGGTATCTCCATAAGAAGGATATAAAAGATCATACCTTTCTTTGGTATAAAAAAGCCATCCATTTTTATCAAAATAACTTGCATTATTTTTCCCTATCATTAATTGAAAATCTTTTTGCCATTGTGTGATTACCTCATGATAAGGATCTGCAGCCGGGGCAAAATAATAAGGTCCGTTTATTCCCTGTTCGTGAAAATCCACATGCACCTGAGGCATCCATTGGTTATAGACTTTAATACGTTGCTGGGTTTCTATTTGGGTTTGCCATGCCCAGTCGCGGTTTAAATCAAAATTATAATGATTGGTTCTTCCACCGGGCCAAGGTTCACTATGTTCTCTTGAGACAGGATCGGGATTAAACTCTTTTCCAACAACACTATTGAACCAGTTTACATATCTATCACGTCCATCAGGATTAATACATGGATCGATAATGACAACCGTATTCTTAAGCCATTCTTTTGTTTGGGCATTTGCCGGGTCCACTAAAGAAAATAAAGTAAGCAAGGCCGCTTCTGAAGAAGATGTTTCATTACCATGCACATTATAACTAAGCCAAACAATTGCAGGAGCATCGGTATTGGCAGCCATTTTATCTCTGGTAAGTCCGGCTAATTGCAGATTGTTTTTACGGATGGCTTCTAACTTTTGAATGTTTTCCGGTGAACCAATAAATGCCAGAATAAGTTCTCGACCTTCATTGGTTTCTCCATATTTTTCAATTTTTACTGTTTCGGGCTTAGCCATTGCAACTGACCGGAAATATTCCACAATTTTATGATGACGGGTATATCGGCTACCCACTTTGTAACCAAGGTATTTTTCTGGACTTTGTAAGCCTTGGGCAAAAGAAGTTGTTAGGGTAAAAAACAACAAAATACTTAATTGCAAATTCTTCATATATATCAAAAATGAGTTGTGAATGTAGGCAAGAATGCAGGCATCTAACCAATTTAGTTTGCTTTTTTTTACACAAATGCTAAAAGGGTACCGGGAGTGAGGAATTATTATCTTTATTGCATTCAGCTTATCCTATCATAAATTTGGATGGGTATCTAAATAATGAGGGGATATTGAAATATTGGTTTAGCAGAAAAGAAGGCAATTCACCAAAAATTCGTAATTTTCTACCATGAGAAAAACAGTCTTTTTTATTCTGGTTTTTTGTAACCAGTTTGTTTCAGAAGCCCAATCGGTTACCTCCATAGTTGGTGCCGGAAAAACGGTAGACCCCTATAAATATACTATTGTTAAAAAAGGAGAATTCAGTAAATGTGCAGTTAGTAGTGCCCATCCATTAGCCAGTATGGTGGGGGCTGCCATCATGAAAAATGGTGGCAATGCATTTGATGCAGCTATAGCCACACAACTAACTTTAGCTGTTGTATATCCCAATGCCGGCAATATTGGAGGAGGAGGTTTTTTATTGGCCCGCCAAACAAAAGGAGACTTAATTGGTATAGATTATCGAGAAGCAGCACCTTCAAAAGCAAGCAGGGATATGTATCTTGATAAATACGGTAATGCGCAATCCAATCTTTCGCAGGCCGGGCACCTTGCATCCGGCATTCCAGGAACCGTAGCCGGTTTATTTGCAACCTTGCCCTACGCTCATTTTAGTTTCAGTAAACTGATACAACCCGCCATTGATATCGCAGAATTTGGCTTTGTGTTAACCGAACGGCAGGCTGCAGGATTAAATGGTGTACGCGATGCCATTTTGAAACAAAGTACTAGACCTACAGCATTTACAAGAGAAACAAAATGGAAAACTGGCGATACTTTGATTCAAAAAGAACTGGCAGCTACCTTAAAACGAATTCAAAAAGATGGGGCTATCGGTTTTTATGGAGGAGAAACTGCTATATTATTAGAAGAAGAAATGAAGAGAGGCAATGGCATAATCACGCAGGAAGACATGAAAAATTATACAGCTAAATTTAGAATACCCATTGAATTTGACTATCGTGGGCATCACATCATAAGTTTTTCTCCACCCAGCAGCGGAGGCATTTTGTTAGCTCAGATGTTAAAAATGATTGAAAAATATCCGGTTGACTCTTTTGGATTTCAAACTGCAAAAAGTGTACAATTATTAATAGAAGCAGAAAGACGCGCCTATGCAGATAGAGCAGAACATTTAGGCGATCCTGACTACTGGAAAGTTCCTGTAAAAACATTGACGAGCGATGCCTACCTGGGGCAGCGCATGAGTGATTATACACCGGACAAAGCAAGTTCGAGTAAAATAATAAAAGCGGGTGTAATAAAAGAAAGTGAAGAAACCACCCATATCAGTATTATGGATGCTGAAGGAAATATGGTATCTATAACCACCACTTTAAATGGAGGCTATGGAAGTAAAACAGTGGTGGGTGGTGCAGGATTTTTATTGAATAATGAAATGGATGATTTCAGTGCAAAACCGGGCACTCCGAATATGTTTGGCGCCATTGGTGGAGAAGCCAATTCAATACAACCGGGTAAAAGAATGCTAAGCTCAATGACTCCTACCATAGTTCTGAAAAACAACAAACCCTTTTTGGTGATTGGTACACCGGGTGGAACCACCATACCTACTTCTGTTTACCAAGGCATCATTAATATTATTGATTTTCGTATGAGTGCTGCTGACGCCATTAATAAACCCAAATTTCACCACCAGTGGCTTCCCGATGATGTAATGATTGAAAAAGATTTCAATCCTAAAACCAAAAAGCAACTAGAAGGAATGGGATATAAAATAAGAGAAAGCGGCGCTTGGAGTGCAACAGAAGCCATTAAAATTGTAAATGGTAAAAAGGAAACTGCTGCAGATAAAAGAGGAGATGATTCAGTGGCAGGATTTACCCCCTAACCCACTGAATTGCCTTAAAGCTTCATCAACCACGCAAATGGGGAAATAGAATTAGCCAATAGGTGAAAATGTTTTATACAGTAGAATTCAATTCAACACATAGTCACATAAGTAAAACCACATAGATAGATAGATAGTTTTTTATGTGCCTATGTTTGTTCC
>JAYTSC010000236.1:0-8685 GCA_043745885.1 Bacteroidota bacterium
GGGCAAAATGACAGTAGAACAAATGCTAGCACATTGCAATATAACTTATGAGATGGTTTATGATTCTAAACATAAGAAGCCAAATGTATTTATTAAATTTATTTTGAAAACGTTTGTGAAAAATAAAGTAGTAAATGAAGCTTCCTATAAACAGAACAATCCTACAGGGCCTCAATTCATTATCAAAGATAAAAAATATTTTGAGGAAGAAATGAATCAATTAATTGGATATATTAATAAAACACAAGAATTGGGCGAATATTATTTTGACAACAAAGAATCACACTCATTTGGAAAACTTACAAAAACCGAATGGAATAATATGTTCTATAAACATTTAGATCATCACTTAAAACAATATGGTGTTTAATAAATATGGTAATCTATTTTTTGATATTCATAGTAATACAGGTATCTGTTACTTGTTCCAATATTTAATTTAAGAATAACTACAAAAGATAGCTACTGATTTAAGTGCTAAATAAATTTTTCTTAACTTTTAAAAAAAGTGTATGTAAATAAAACTATTTTACCAAAATAATTTAAATAGAATTCATTCACACAAATTATTTTTTTATGAAATTAGCTTATTTACTGATTTTATTCGTAGCTGCTTGCAATGGGAAAACTGAATCCCCTACTTCGAAATATAATGCCTTGCCCATAGAAGGAACTTGGAAACTTATTGCCGGAACAACCATCGAGAACGAAAATGTAACAGTAACAGATTATACTAAAACCCTATCATTAATAAAAATCATTAATACTTCGCATTTTGCTTTCTTAAAGCATGATTTAACACATGGTAAAGATTCATCTGCCGATTTTGGATCTGGTGGTGGCAGTTATACATTGAATGATAGTACTTACATAGAACATTTAGAGTATTGTAATGCAAGAGAATGGGAGGGCAATGATTTCTCATTTACAATTACTATAAAAAATGACACTTTAATACAAAGTGGTATTGAAAAAATTGAGAAAGCGGGTATGAATAGAATAAATATTGAAAAATATTATCGAATAAAATAATGTTCCCAGTTCTAAATTAATTGGTAATTAATTACAAAATAGCATTGACTGCAAAATACAAAACCGAAGGACAAAGTAAACAGCCCAAGCCGGTATAAAAAGTTGCCGTTAATGCCCCATAAGGAACCAATTTTGGGTCAGTAGCAGCCAATCCTGCGGCAACCCCGCTAGTGGTACCAATAAGACCACCAAATACCATAGCTGTATGTGGATTATTCAAACCAATTTTTTTGGCCAACATTGGAGTACAAATGGTAACCAGAATAGATTTTATTACGCCTATGGCAATGCTGATGGCAATAACATTTGAAGTGGCACCAATAGCGGAACCTGTAATTGGCCCAACGATAAAAGTACAGGCTCCGGCTCCAATGGTTGTAAAACTTTTTGCATCTCTATAACCCATAACATACCCAATCGATCCTCCAATAAAAAAAGCAACGATAATACCTATTAACAAAGAAAGCAAACCAACCCATCCGGTTTTTTTAATCTCACGAAAACTTGCTCCCATCGCAGTAGCCACTATTGAATAATCGCGCATCATGGAACCTCCTAAAAAAGCCATACCTGCAAATATGGGAATATCTGCTATTCCTTTTTTACCGCCGAAATAAGCCAACACCAAACCAATCGAAATTGCAATGGCTGCACCGGGAATTTTATTATTTGTTAATCTTTTGGAGAGGAAGTAAGACACATAAATAATCATTCCCACAAAAAGAAAAGCGAAGACCAAACCGTTCTTATCGAGCAATTTTTCTAAACTATTCATATGCCATCATTTTTAGGAATGTGGTGGTTTCTGTTTTTATCCAATCCGATTTTTGAAACTACGGGTACAAGAAAAAAACAAAGAGCCGTTCCGAAAACCCCTACCAAGACCGCTACCCATCCCCCACTCAATGCAGCTTTTACATTTTGCGTAGCCGACATGGCAATCACAACAGGAATATACATAGCACTCCAGAAAAGTATGCCCTTCTCTGTTTCATCTGGCAGATACTTTTTCTTTTTCATCCAATCGCCAAGCAATATTAGAAATAGCATGGCAAAACCAACTCCACCAATATTTCCATCAATTTTCAACCAAATTCCTAATAATTCGCCTAAGAATTGACCGGTAAGAAAACAAGCGGCTAATATTGTAACTCCATAGATTTTCATAGTTTCAGTTTTGAAATTTCATTTACCCTTTCTCTGATATTTTTGCCCCAAACTTTATACCCTTCTACATTGTAATGTAATTTGTCTTCACGGAAATACTTAGTAATCGGTTTTCCATCAGTACCGATAAATTGATCCCCTGATGAAATGTAATAAAGTGAGGACTGCGATTCACAAAAAGCTTTCACCAGGTTATTGGCTTCAGTAATTTTATCCCAAACAGTCCATCTTCTTTCATTAGGAGAAATGGCTAACCAGGTAATGGGAATGGTTGGATATTTTATTCTGATAATTTTTACGATATAAGTGAAGAGTTCCAATACCTGATCTGGTGATTTATCTCTATTTCCGGCAACCAAATCATTTCCCACATAAATGAAAATAGCTTTGGGTTGATGCGGAAAAATAATTCGTTTTAGATAATAGGCCACTTCTGTTAAATTACATCCCCCAAAACCTCGGTGAATAATGTCATTGTAATTAACATCCTGCCGGATATTTTCCCAAAGTCGTATATAAGAACTTCCTAAAAATAGGATCGAATTGGGAGAAGTTTTTTCAACTCGATTCAAGCTATCAAATTTTTGTATTTCTGTTTCAAAACGATGAACCCCTTCATCATTGGCTCCTCTGTTTATTTTTAGTTGTGTAAATAACCAGTCAGCCATGGATTGAATACAACTATCCTGCTTGCTTTTGTTGTTATCCAAAGTATGTCCACTCCCATAAAAAGGGCGACATCCGGTTGGAACTCCCATTTCTAAACATCTTTGAAATAAAATAGACGGACCATATTTAAAACCATGATAGTCGAAGGAACTGTCGTAAGGCACCGTTTTATCAGCTGATCCTGCTACATTAAAAAGTGGTGTATCACCTTCATTGATCCATTGGTAATTGATCAATGCTCCCCAGCAATTCATAACTCCCTGAACTTTTGATGAGTAGCCTGCATTACCGCTATAACCTTCTAAGGAACCCCATTGATTAGTATCTACCTCAACAGGCACTTCATTCGTATCCATATAGGCTATGGCCAAACAAGTTTTTGCACCTGCCGAACTTCCGGTAATAAATATTTGTGAAGTATCAATTCCAAATTTATCTGCATAACGCCGAAAGAAACGAATGGCTGCCTTTCCATCCTGCTGGGCTCGATACATAGCTTCTGCATAAGCTTTATTCGTTTTTGATGGATCAATACCTAAACGATAATCAATGGATGCTGTTACATACCCTCGTTTTGCAAAAGAGGTACATACCCTATTACTAAATGAACCGGTTTTCGAATTATTTTGAAATCCTCCACCATGGATAAATATTACTAAAGGACGGTTGGTAACTGTGTCTTTCCTATCCGGAGAAAATATATCTAAAAGTAATTTTTCATCTACTCCTTTTAAATTCTTCGCCTGACCATAGACGATGTTTTTAGTAGAATCAATTTCAGAGAAAACTTCGCTTTTAAAACGTTTTTGTGCATGCAAACCACTTCCTATGAATAAATTAAGGAGAAGAAATAAATAAGAATAATTTCTTTTCATAATTAAAATAATTTTTTTACATCGTTTTTTGTAACCTTCCCCATAGCATTTCTAGGTAATTCTTTTAATAATAAATATTTTCTAGGTGTTTTATATGAGGCCATTCTTTCACGTAGCCACTCATGTAAAGTTGCTGTATCAAAATTTGTTTCCCTAGTTACTAGTGCAGCTACAATTAATTCTCCCCATTCTTCATCAGGTATTCCTACCACAGCACAATCGCTTATTTCATTGTGGGTTCGTAAAACTTCTTCAATTTCTAGCGCAGATATTTTATATCCGCCGGATTTTATAATGTCGACAGAATTTCTACCCATAATTCTATAATAGCCATCATCCTCTATTGCAACATCCCCTGTTTTAAACCAACCATCCATTGTAAAAGATTCTTTAGTAGCCACCGGGTTGTTCCAATATTGATGAAAAACATTCTCGCCTTTAACTAATATCTCACCCGGAACTCCCGGTTGAACTGTTTCGAATTTTTCGTTGACTAATTGAACTTTAACTCCGGGCAAAGGAATGCCCACATAGCCTGGCCTTCGTTCACCAACGTAAGGATTGCTGATCGCCATTCCCATCTCTGTCATACCATATCTTTCCAATAAAATATGTCCGCTGATTTGTTTCCATTTTTCCATAATCGTTACAGGTAATGCGGCTGAACCGCAAACCATTAAACGAAAATTTTTCATTGAATCAGTAAACTTATTCTGCTCTGCTTCTGTTATCGTTTCCCAATAAGCAATTAATTTAAAATAAATGGTAGGCACTGCCATAAAGAGGTTCAATTCACCTTTTTCAAAAAGAGCAAAAATTTCATCGGCAGAAAAGCCATCAATAAATTCGCAGGTAGCCCCTGCCCACATAGCACAACAAATTACATTTACAATTCCATGTACATGGTGAAGCGGCAACACACATAGGGTATGGTCTGTTGATTTCCATTCCCAGGCATTGATTAAGGAAGTTATCTGGGCCTCCAGGTTTTGATGGGTAATGACCACCCCTTTGGGTTTGTTAGTAGTACCACTTGTATATAAAATCATTGCATTCCTTTCGGAAGAAATGTCTGGTAAATTTTTTATGGATTCTGGGATTTCTTTTCCGACAACCAATAAACCTATTTTTTTTCCCTCACACATTGCATTCAAAAGAGGGGCATACGCTTCTGAAACAATGACGATACTTGACTCCGAATCTTCTATCGTATATTGAAGTGAGGGTAGCGGATAAGTTAAGCATAAAGGAACAGCAACACCTCCAGCTCTCCAAATGGCCCATTGAACAGCTATATAATCAAATCCGGGATTTACCATCATGGCTACCCTTGCTTCGTTTATATCTGTTTTATTAGCCAATATAACTTGCGCAAGATTTTCAGATACTGTTAATAGCTGGTTATAGGAATAAGATTGGGAACTATATTTTACTGCAATATTATTAACATGTAATTTCGCTCTTTCTATTAATTTGAGCATATCTGTTCAATTAAACTTCTAGTTAAAATATCAAAAACGAAGGTTTTATCGACTCATTCGTCCTACATATTACCACTTTACTGATATCGAGACCAAATAGAGTTACGAAAACGTTTTAGCATATTTATTCAATAGTACCCTGTAATTGTTCTGTAGCTATTCATTTCTAGACAATTAATAATTAGATTAGCACTCTAAAAATAATACCTAATTCATTCCATATGAAAAATTTTCTCTCAAACCGTCGAAACTTTATCAAAAACACAGCCACCACCACTTCGGGTATGTTACTATTGTCTTCCCTACCAAAAAATGTAATTGCCGGGTTTTCCCCTGAACCAAGGATTCGCTTTTCTGTTATTAATATTAACCATGGACATATTTTTTCGATGGTAAATTCTGTTATCAGGGGTGGTGGACAACTGGTAGCGGTTTTTGCCAAAGAACCGGATTTGTTAACCGGTTTTACCAAACAGTTCCCTCAAGTGAAAATAGCTTCCAGCGAGAAAGAAATCCTGGAAGATAATTCCATTCAACTCATTCTCAGCTCGGGTATTCCGGATGAACGTGCTCCCTTAGGCGTTCAAGTCATGAAGCATGGCAAAGATTATATGGTTGATAAACCGGGTATCACAACATTAGAACAACTGGCTGAAGTAAAAAAAGTACAGAAAGAAACCAAACGCATTTATTCTATCATGTACAGTGAACGTTTTGAAAACAAGGCCACGGTTAAAGCTGGCGAACTGGTAAAAGCAGGAGCCATTGGTAAAGTAATTCAAACCATCGGATTGGGGCCTCACAAAATGAATACACCAACCCGACCTGATTGGTTCTTTGATAAAAAACGTTTTGGAGGAATCATAACTGATATAGGCTCTCATCAGTTTGACCAATTCCTTTTCTTCACCGGCTCAACAAAAGCTGAAGTTGTAGCTTCTCAAATTGGCAATGTTAATCACCCGCAATTTCCAAAATTTGAAGATTTTGGGGATGTAATGTTACGCGGGAATGGAGGTACAGGTTACATAAGAGTTGATTGGTTTACACCAAACGGTTTAAAATCTTGGGGTGATGGTCGTTTAACGATCTTGGGAACAGAAGGATTTATTGAGATTCGAAAAAATATTGATATTGCCCTTCATGATAATGGCAATCATTTATACTTGGTTAACCAGAAAGAAACCAAATACATTGACTGCAATAATGAACCCCTTCCGTTTGGAGAATTACTGGTAAATGATATTATAAATCGAACAGAAACTGCCATGCCCCAAGCACATTGTTTCTTAGCCACAGAACTGGCTTTGAAAGCACAAAAAAATGCCCAACTAATTGTTTCGCCAAAATAAAAGATATTGATCACTTGGAACTCAGATGACAAAACCATCAGACTATTTAATTAGCTGACAGTTTTTTTAATTTCATTTCTTAAATTTTACCATCCAGTAAATGGACAAATTATCCTACTTTGGAGTATTATTTACAACAAAATTTGACTTATGCAAAAATTTGGCATTATATTAATTTTCAGTATGGCATTTTTGGCTAAAACCAGGGCTCAACAAACTGTTTTAGCAGCTAATCATTTCCTGAATTCCTTATCGAAGGAACAACAATTAGCCACCCTATTCCCCTTTGAATCTGAGGAAAGATATAATTACCATTTTGTGCCTTTCGAAAGAAAAGGGATTACGTTCAATGACATGAATGAAGCACAAAAAAAAGCAGCCCTTTTTCTATTAAAAACATGTTTAAGTGAGGAAACCTATTCAAAAGTTGCCAAAATAAGGGAGCTGGAAATATTTTTAAAAGAACTGGAAAAAAGAAAACCCGAAGACCACTTCCGTGACC
This sequence comes from Bacteroidota bacterium, assembly GCA_043745885.1. Taxonomy (GTDB): domain Bacteria; phylum Bacteroidota; class Bacteroidia; order Chitinophagales; family Chitinophagaceae; genus Sediminibacterium. Next base: position 7,079 of record JAYTSC010000236.1, read on the forward strand.
CGAATAATTATCATTTTTCTATTTTTGGCATCCCTGCAAACAATACTACATGGGGTTGGCGATATGAAGGGCACCACCAATCATTCAATTTTAGTTTTAACAAAGGCATAATGGTTTCTGGCACACCTGGATTTATGGGATCTAACCCGGGCACCATTTTGGAAGGCCCTAGAAAAGGAGAACAAGTGTTAAAAGAGGAAACTGAAATGGGTTTTCAATTGCTCCAATCATTAAATGCCGATCAACAAAAACTGGCAGTATATGATACTACAGCACCTCCGGATATTTTAAGTTTCGATAAAAAAAGAATTGAAATTTATCCAGGTGCCGGAATTAGGTACGATCAATTACAAACCAACCAACAACAATTAATGCTGAAATTAATAAACCTACACGTTCACCGCTTCACAAAACTATTTGCAGAAGAAATGTTGAAGGACATTCAATCCGCAGGATTAGCAAATCTCAGATTTTGTTGGGCAGGAAAAAAAACCTTTGGACTGGGCAATCCAAATTATTATCGGGTTCAGGGAACTACTTTCTTAATTGAATACGACAATACCCAAAATAATTCCAACCATGTACATTCAGTTGTTCGTGACCTGAAAAATGATTTTGGTGGAGATGAATTATTAGAACATTATAAAAAAGAACATACAAACTAAAAAAGCAGTATGAAACAGATTATTTTTTCAATAGTCTTTTTACTTTTGACATATACTTCCTTCACACAAGAAAAGCAAGCATTTATACTTTACAATGCTAAGGGGAAAAAACTGAGTTACGAAAAAATGATCAAAGTACTTAAGGAAAAGGATATTGTATTGTTTGGTGAGTTTCATAATAATCCCATTTCTCATTGGTTACAATTGGAAGTTACCACAGCATTAAAACAAACACGTGATTTGGTATTAGGTGCTGAAATGTTTGAACATGATAACCAAGAAGCGTTAGATTTATACCTACAAGGAAAAATTAAAGCAAAAGGCTTAGACTCGATGGCAAGACTCTGGAAAAACTACCCAACAGATTACGCTCCTTTGGTAAATTTTGCAAAAGAAAATAATCTGGCTTTTGGAGCAACCAATATCCCCAGAAAATACGCAGCCATGGTTTCTAAAGGAGGATTTGAAGCACTAGATACCATTTCAGCTAAAGAAAAAACATGGATGGCACCTTTACCCATTGCTTATGATCCGGAACTCCCCGGTTATAATAAAATGCTAGAAATGATGGGTGGACATAGTGGTGCTAATTTGCCCAAAGCACAGGCTATGAAAGATGCAACCATGGCTTATTTTACTTTACAATATTTTAAATCGGGTAGTTTGTTTATTCATTTTAATGGCTCCTACCATTCAGATAATTATGAAGGAATTCTTTGGCACCTGAAAAATAAACGTCCCGAATTAAAATATGGTACCATCACAACTGTTTCTCAAAAAGATATTAATAGTTTATTGGCAGAAAATATAGGTCGTGCAGATTTTATTATTTGTGTTCCTGATAATATGACTACTACCTATTGATCTATCTTAATTGCATCTGATAATACATTTTATTTATTCTAGGCAGTGTCTCTCGCAGAGGACACTGCGTTTTTCTTT
>JAYTSC010000237.1:0-2113 GCA_043745885.1 Bacteroidota bacterium
ACTACAAATGGTCATTTTCTACCGGATACGATAGCTTATAATGTAATTGCAGAATTAACCGGATCAGATTTTCCTGATCAAATTATTACTGTAGGCGGACATTTAGACAGTTGGGATGTTAATGAAGGAGCTATGGACGACGGAACGGGTGTTGTACATACAATAGAAATCATGCGTACATTTAAAGCAATCGGTTATCAGCCAAAACATACGATTCGTTTTGTATTATTTGCCAATGAAGAAAATGGGTTGCGTGGAGGGTTAAAATATGCTGAAGAAGCCAAAAGGAAAGGAGAAAAACATGTCTTTGCATTAGAGAGTGATGCAGGTGGATTTACACCCAGAGCTTTTTCGGTAAGTGCAACAAAAGAACAATTGGTTAAATTCAGGAGTTGGATACCTTTACTATCGCCATATGGGGTATTTGAAATTAATGATACGGGTGGCGGTGCGGATATTGGACCTTTAAACAGAACATTAGGTACCGCAGTTGGTGAATTATATCCTGATCAGCAACGTTATTTTGATTTACACCATGCACGTAGTGACATTTTTGAAAATGTACATAAAAGAGAATTATTGATGGGTGCGGTAAATATGGCAGCCTTAATTTACTTAGTTGATAAATACGGATTATAATGAAAAAAATTCTTTGGAGTATAGTTGCCATCTTAATGGTGTCGTTGGTTATTTTTATTTACTGGCGCTTTTATTTTGTATTAGCTGAAGGTACACAGGCCGGAACACTTAATATTTTTCAGGAGAAAGGAGTTGTTTTTAAAACCTATGAAGGAAAGATTATCTTAAGTGGATTTAAAGCAAATGTGCAGAGTAATGAATTCTCTTTCAGTGTAACTAAACCTGAATTGGCCCAACAATTGCTAAATGTATCCGGTAGGGAGTTGAATGTTCATTACAAACAATATTTTGGAACTTTACCTTGGCGAGGTATGCAGAATTATATAGTTGATAGTATTTATGAAGTTCGGGGTATACAAGGTGAAACAATTCTCAAGCCAAAGTAGAATATGAATATCCCTTCTTTTGATTTGGACTTTCGAAAATTAATCCGCTTATTCATATAGAGAATCTAAAAATGTTGGGTTCGCTTAGGAAGCTTGCATTAAAAAAATGGCTAGCTTCTTGTGAATATCCAATTCTACTTTTTTCCATTCTTTAATGGATTTGGATTGAATTGACTCCGAACTGGAGGTTATATCTATTCCAATACAAAGCCTTGTCTCGTCCTTAGTTACTTGAAGAATATCCTTAAATAATTGGTTATTACGATAAGGAGTTTCAATAAATATTTGTGTACAATTCCGAATATGAGAATCGATTTCTAATTCCTTTATTTTTTTTCTTTTTTCAATCTGGTCTATGGGAAGGTATCCATGAAACTGAAAACATTGACCATTCATGCCTGATGCCATTAATGCAAGAAGGATGGCATTTGGCCCTACCAAAGGTTTGATTAAAACATTGATTTCTTGTGCCGCATTTATTAATAACTGACCAGGGTCTGCTACGCCAGGACAGCCGGCTTCACTAAGAATACCTATGTTTTTTCCCGACTTAAGTATTTGGATAAAAGTATGCTTTACTTCTTGTTCTGCTTTATGAATAGCATACCATTGATAATTATCAATGATCATTTCCTTCCATATTCTTTTTAAAAAACGGCGAGCTGTTTTTTCATTTTCAACAAAAAATACCTGACAGTCTTTAACGGAGTCCAAGATATAGGAAGGGATGGTTTCAAAAGCATCGTCGTGTAAAATGGTAGGGATTAGGTATAATTTTCCGAAACTCATAAGTAAAGATTAGTCATTCATGGGAGTTCACCAAAAGTTGAGGAACTAAGCTTCTTCTGCTTACTTATCACTTAGCTTTAGAGGGTACATACTTAAAGTCGAAGCAACAACCGAATAGGCAGGGGCCAATACCCAACCTAAGATTGGTATTAGGTGCATCATGTAAAATACCAATCCGTTACCAACTGCTAAACCTTTATGCGAGCTAATAAAAAAAATACTTTCAGCAGGTGTTCGTTTATGCCTTTCCATACTATAGTCAAGCATAGAAAAACCATAGTAATAGCACTCTACCAAAA
>JAYTSC010000238.1:0-2430 GCA_043745885.1 Bacteroidota bacterium
TTTTAACTTCTTTTCACTAATTAGAATAATATGCAAAAATCAAACCAAACTAATTACACTATTCTTGGTTTTGCGTTGGTAAAATTTCTAGTGCCCTTCCTTTTAATTGATTCTCAGTTTGAACTTCATAGAGATGAATATTTATACTTAGCTGATGCGGATCACCTTGCCTGGGGATATATTGAAATGCCACCCATGCTGGCATGGTTGGGTTATATCAGCCATTTATTAGGAGGATCAATAAATTCTGTTTATTTATGGGGCTCTTTATTTGGTGCGCTTACTATGTTCCTGGTGGGCAAGATAGTGATACAACTAAAGGGAAATACTATTGCAGTTTTTATTGCTTGTCTGGCTTTTCTGTGTAGCGGTTTTCTTCGGATACATATATTATTTCAACCTAATTTTTTAGACGTATTTTTTTGGACACTTAGTACATGGCTAATTATAAATTGGATTGATACTGACAATAAAAAATTTCTTTATTTTCTAGGCATTTGTTTTGGCTTTGGCATTTTGGGGAAATATACTTCCGCCTTTTATGTGATTGCATTTTTAGGATCATTGGTCTTTACTGAGAGAAGAAGATGGCTGCTTTCAAAACACTTATATTTTTCCATGTTTTTAGGTTTGGCAATTTGTTCGCCGAATTTGTATTGGCAATACACACACCACTTCCCTGTTTTGCATCATATGGACTTATTAACCAACCAACAATTAAAATATAATAGCCGGATTGATTTTTTGATAAACCAATTTTTAATGGCATTACCTTCCTTCTTTATTTGGGTAGGTGGAATTTGGTATCTTTTTATGAAAAAAGAAGGTCGAAAATATATAGCCATAGGTTTTATTTATATGGGTATCATTGCCTTACTTCTTTATTTTAATGGTAAAGGATATTATGCAGCAGCCATTTATCCCTCACTGATGGCATTCGGAGGCATTTGGTTTTCAAAACTTGTGGAAGAAAAATGGTTTGTCTGGTTGCGTTGGGCTACACCTGTCTTTATGCTTTTAATAACAGGGTTTAGCTTACCCATGGCACTACCTATACTGTCTCCGGAAAAATTGGCCGGCTATTTCCGGGCTATTCATATTGACCAGAGTTCTGTATTAAGATGGGAAGACCATAAACAACACCCCCTACCACAGGATTTCGCTGATATGTTGGGTTGGAAAGAAATGGCAGAAAAAACTTCCAAAATATATCATATGCTGCCTGATTCAATTAAAAACCAAACCATGGTTTACGGCGATAATTATGGTGAAGCAGGTGCATTAGGTTTTTATGGGAAAAAGTTGGGATTACCTCAGATCTATAGTGACAATGCAAGTTATGTGTTCTGGCTACCTGAAAATTTTAGGCAAAAATATTTCCTATTTGTTTGTGATCAATTGCCGGAAGCGGATGATTCATTTTTTAATCACTGGGGTAAACGTGAAATTCTTGATTCGGTTACGCAAAAATATGCAAGAGAATTTGGTGCCAAAATTGTGTTATATAGTCAGCCGGATGATTCTGTAAGAATTATTGCAGAACAACATATGCGGCAATCTAGAAACCAGTTCAATTTTAAATAATTACCCCTGTTTTTCCATCATTTCCATTACAGGCTGCCAATGGGTAATATACAATTGCTGTAAATGTTTTTTATCAACTTCTTCTAACTTCACTAAGTGATTTGTATTCAATAAAACATGTTCGGGCGTGCGAATACCCGCAATAGCAGTAGAAATTTCAGGGTAACTTAAAATATAACTGAGCGCCAAACCCGATTCGGTTGTTTGGTATTTATCACAGAGTAACCAAACTTGTTCCTTCAGTATTTTCAATATTGATTCTGTGATAGGTGGCACCACCCGATAACTTCTATGATCATCAAAAGGGAAACTGGTATCTGTTTTTATTTTGCCTGATAGTAATCCAAACTGCAAAGGCATTCGAGCAATGATTCCATAGCCCTTCGCTTCAGCCTTTGATAAAATGGGTAATGCTTTTTGATTGATCAGATTAAAAACTAATTGGAATCCATTACCCAAGTCATTCTTAAGAAAAAAATCCGCCTCTGTAAATGGATTGAAAGTGTTTAGTGAAATACCCCAATACCTAATTTTTCCTTGCTGCTGTAGTTGCTGCATGGCTTCTATACATTCTCCATTTTCTAGGTGAGCCAATCGAGCAACATGCAATTGATGAAAATCAATACAATCACGTTTCAATCTTTGCAAGCTTAGTTCACAAGCTTTGAGGATGTGATTTTTGGAATAATCAATAGCAATTTTTTTATCTACACCTATTTTTTGGCCCAGTTTGGAGGCAATGAATACATCCTTTCTATTCCCAATGGTTTTACCCAATAATTCTTCGGAATGGCCCAAACCGTAAAAATCTGCTGTATCGAAAAAATTAATGCCCGCATCCAAAGC
>JAYTSC010000239.1:0-1708 GCA_043745885.1 Bacteroidota bacterium
ATACTATCCGTAAGCCATTTGCTATTTGATAAATTATAGAAGTTAGAAACGTTGTTTGTTTTTACAAAACTGGATTTAATGCCTGTTTCCAATTTGATACCGTTACCTAAAGGTTGAGCATAATCAAGGCGGCCTGAATAAATATCAATAGTTAAAGGAAGCTGGTTCTTTAAATAATTTGAGGCTATTAAAATTTGATCTGGGCTGTAAGTAAGACCTGTAATATTTTGGTTGCCTGAAAAATCATAATGGAGATAATCAAAATTGGCAGCTATATCTTTTTTACTGCTGTCGAATGAAGAATGAAAGTTGATATTAATAGCTCCGTTTTTCCAAGTATTGTCAACTGTTCTAATTGTTTTTTCAATAGAATTAATATTCGAATTACCATCTTTAAGATAACTCGTAGTAAAACCATTCTGCTTTTGAGGTGCTAAAAAACCTGTGGCTACAAATCCTAAAGTGGTTTGCTTATTAATAAAATAGTCTAACCCTAATTTCAGGTTATTATTCTGGCTCTTATTTATTCTGTTAGATTGTTGATCAAGTTCAGAAATCTTTGCACCGGTAAGCCCTAAAAAGTTCCTTTGAATGTCAAAATTCATAAACCCTTTATTAACTGTATAACCATAATTTAAAAAAGTATTTGTTTTACCAGTTCTGTAGTTAAGCGTAATACTGTTGTTGGTTTTTGCGTAAACTCCCTGTCCGTAGTTTAGTGTAACACTACCGTTAAATCCTTGTGTAATACTTTTCTTTGTTTTAATATTAATTACACCAGCATTGCCTGCAGCATCATATTTTGCTGAAGGGTTGGTCATTATTTCAATCTGGCTTAACTGGTTCGAATTCATGCTGCCTAAAAGGCTTGCCAAATCAGCGCCATTTAGATAGGAAGGTTTACCATCAATCATTACCATTACTGACGACTTTCCTTTTAAACTGATGTTACCATCTTTATCAACAGTTACACCCGGTGATTTTTCCAGCACTTCCAAAGCGGTTGAACCCACATTGGTTACAGAGGCATCCACATTCACTACCATGCGGTCAATTTTTTGTTCAATCAACGGCTTCTTGCTGGTAACAACCACCGCAGAAAGATTTTTTGGTAGTTCCTCTAAAATCAAAGCTTTGAGCTTTACAGTTGTATTATTTTCTGACGTGAGAAATATTGGCGAACTGGTTTTTGCAAAACCTACAGCACTTGTGGTAAAAAAATAACTACCAAATGAAATTCCGGTAAAGGAAAATTTTCCTGCTTTATCAGAAACAGCAATTTTTACAACAGAAGAATCTTTAGACTTCATTAATGAAATTGTGGCTGATTGAACAGCCATATTCTTAGTATCCATTATGCTGCCGGAGACAGAGGTTTCGTTTGTTTGAGTCATACCTTTAATGGCAAGGACAAGTGTTATAAAAACTATTAATAATTTTTTCATGTTGTATCTTTTACTACACAAATCTATTTCGTAGAACTTGAATAAGTTTGAAAATGATGTAAACCGTGAAAAGTTTGCGGTGAACTTTGGAATTTTTAAGGGCTAAAAGACTGCCCTACGTAGCAAGTCAGGCAGGCGCATATAGCCATTAGTAATGTTAAGAAGAAAATATTAGTGCTTCATTACCAAGTCAAAAATGAGTACACGCAGAATTACCTCAATGAATTTTGAATAAGTTTAATAGAAGGTATTTTGGTGAAAAT
>JAYTSC010000240.1:0-3089 GCA_043745885.1 Bacteroidota bacterium
TTCATAACCGTATTTCTTATGCGTAGCATTACCATTGAAGAATTACAAGGCTTTAGAGATGCATTGATGGAGTTATCCGTCAAAATTCATTTCAATGATCATAAAGTAATGGATATTGTGGGAACCGGTGGTGACGGTAAAAACACATTCAATATATCTACCCTTTCCTGTTTTATTGTAGCTGGTGCAGGTCAGAAAGTAGCGAAACATGGTAATTATGGTTCTTCCTCAATCAGTGGATCTTCTAATGTAATGGAGCAATTGGGATATCAATTTAAAAACGACAATGCCCAATTACTCAAAGAGCTGGAAGCAGCCAATATATGTTTTCTTCATGCTCCTTTATTTCATCCGGCATTGAAAATTGTAGGACCTATCCGAAAAAATTTGGGTGTCAGAACTTTCTTTAATATGCTCGGACCAATGGTTAATCCCGCTTCCCCTGATTACCAGTTAGTGGGCGTATACAATTTGGAAATGGCCAGAATTTATAATTACCTTTTACAACAATCGGGAAAGGCATTTACCATCATTCATGGTTTAGATGGCTATGACGAAATTTCTTTAACAAATGATACCAAAGTGATCACCAATGACGGAGAAAAAATGATGACACCTGAACAATTGGGTAAACGAATGGTTGTTGCAGAAGACATTTATGGAGGTAATTCTGTTGAAGAAGCAGCAAAAATATTTACTAAAATTATCAAGGGAGAAGGAAGTTGGGCGCAAAACGCGGTAGTATTAGCCAATGCTGCCATGGCATTGAACTGTACCGGAAACTATGCAAATTATGAGGAAGCTTACTATGCTTCCGTTGCAAGTTTGGAAACTGGTAAAGCCTATGAATCATTACAAACACTAATAAGTCTTCAGTAATATGAATATTTTAGATACCATTATAGCATATAAAAAGAAAGAGGTTGCTGAAAGTAAACAAAAAGTTTCTGTTGCTGAATTGGAAAAAGGGAAGTTTTTTCTAAATGAAACCCTTTCACTCAAATCATTTCTTCTCGATGAAAATAAAACAGGCATTATAGCAGAGTTCAAAAGAAAATCGCCAAGTAAAGGAATTATTAACGATAAAGTTACAGTAGAAGAAGTAACCGCTGCTTATGCCAAACATGGGGCTTCCGGGATTTCTGTTTTAACTGATTTTCCATTTTTTGGCGGTCATATGGATGATCTTCTTGCAGCCACTATTCATGAAGTGCCATTGTTACGTAAAGATTTTATGATTGATGAATACCAACTCATAGAAGCCAAAGCTTTTGGTGCGGAAGCAATTCTGTTGATAGCCGCCTGCTTAACACCTACTGAAGTTAAGATGTTAGCAACAACTGCCAAGGGTTTGGGATTGGAAGTTTTATTGGAAATACACAATGAAGAAGAACTGGGACATATCTGCGACTCCGTGGATTTAGTAGGTATAAATAATAGAAATTTGAAAACCTTTGATGTAAACATACAAACTTCACTAAGTCTTATTAACAAAATTCCTACAGAAAAGCCGGCTATTGCAGAAAGTGGAATAAGTGATGTGGATACTATTGTAACTTTACGGCAGGCCGGGTTCAAAGGATTTCTCATTGGAGAGAACTTTATGAAACAGGCCAGTCCATCGATTGCTTTTGCTGATTTTGTTAATCAACTAAAAGCAAGATAATATGCGTATTAAAGTTTGTGGTATGACTAGCTCTGAGCAGGTTTTACAACTCGATGAGATGGGTGTTGAATTTGCGGGTTTTATTTTTTATCCTAAATCGCCTCGTTATGTTTACAAATTCATGCCTAAGTCCGAGTTGAAAAAAATAAAAGGAAAAGGAATTAATAAAGTCGGCGTATTTGTAAATGCCACAATAGAAGAAGTGATACAAACTGTTGATGATTGTGGTTTATACCTTGTACAATTACATGGAGATGAAACCCCAAAATATTGCGAACAAATTGCCAACTATGTAACCGTAGTGAAAGCATTTCGTTTACGTGAAGAAGATAATGTTTTATGGAAAGTAAAGGATTACATGGATATAGCAGATATGTTTTTATTTGATACAGAAGGAGTAAGTTATGGAGGTACCGGTAAAAAATTCGACTGGAATTTATTGCGGGGTTTGACTATTGGGAAACCTTTTTTTCTAAGCGGTGGAATTGAAGAGGGAGATATTGGAAAAATTAAAGAGTTTGCAAAAGAAACGGTAGCAAAGGATCTTTTTTCTATTGATGTGAATAGTAAATTTGAAATATCGCCGGGAATAAAAGATATTGAAAAACTGAAAAAATTTATAGCAGAAGTAAAGACGATTTAAAAAATAAATTATTATGACATCATCTCAAACCTACCAAAAACCGGATAACCAGGGCTATTATGGTCAGTTTGGTGGAGCTTATATTCCGGAAATGTTACATAAGAATGTTGCTGCCCTAAAAGCACAGTATCTTGAAATTATGTATAACCCCTCTTTTCAAAAAGAGTTCCAACTATTATTAAAAGATTATGTGGGCAGACCAACCCCTTTGTTTTTGGCAGAAAGATTAAGTAAAGAATTTAATACAACCATTTATTTAAAACGAGAAGATCTTTGCCATACCGGTGCGCATAAAATAAACAATACCATTGGACAAATTTTATTAGCCATCCAACTTGGTAAGACCCGTATTATTGCCGAAACAGGTGCCGGGCAACATGGAGTGGCAACTGCAACTGTCTGTGCTTTAAAAGGGATGGAGTGTATTGTTTACATGGGGGAAAAAGATATTGAACGACAGGCTCCCAATGTGGCCAGAATGAAAATGCTTGGCGCTACAGTAATTCCGGCTACTAGCGGTAGTAAAACTTTAAAGGATGCTACTAATGAAGCGATCAGAGACTGGATTAATAACCCCATTGATACCCATTATATTATTGGAAGTGTTGTTGGTCCACACCCATATCCTGATATGGTAGCTCGTTTTCAAAGTGTAATCAGCGAAGAAATCAAATGGCAGCTAAAAGAAAAAACAGGTAATGAACTGCCTACACATGTTTTGGCTTGTGTGGGTGGTGGCAGTAATGCAGCCGGTGCATTTTATCATTATTTGGATGAGTT
>JAYTSC010000241.1:0-3166 GCA_043745885.1 Bacteroidota bacterium
GCGTTTCAATTTTGTAAAATATAAATGAAAACCTTTGAACCGTTTGTTTTAATTGTATTTAAAATTATTGCCACAGAATTCGCAGATTTTTCTGTGTTAATCCGTGGCAAATATCCTTTATAATTTATACTAAAAATGCAAACAGCTTCATTACTTAAAAAGTACGTTTCATTTCATATAGGGTAAAGATGCTGATTGACGAACGATTAATAATTTTATTAATAACTTTAAGAGAGAGAATTATAATTTATGGCTTTACCAGAAAATACCACCCTACTTTCCATATTAGTTGTGGAAGATAATCCCGGAGATCTGTTTTTATTGGAGGAGAATCTTCGGCAAACTCGTTTGCCACTAGATAAAGTGTATACAGCCGCCAGTGCTGCTGAAGCCATTGCTATTTTAGGAAAACAAGAAATAAATGTTGTATTGCTGGACTTGTCATTGCCGGATAGTTTTGGTTTTAATTCTTTTACACAACTTCATAAATATGCATCTGCTATCCCAATTATTGTACTAACCGGTTTGGCAGACACAGAAATGGCGCTCGAAACCATGGCCAGTGGTGCGCAGGATTACTTGATAAAAGGCGAGTTTGATGAAAGGCTGTTATCCAAATCCATCCAATATAGTATTGAACGTAACCGTACCCGGCTAAGTTTGATGGAAAGCAATGAAAGTTATCGTAACCTTTTTTTTAATAATCCATTGCCCATTATTATTTGGGATACAGCTACACTTCAAGTATTAGAAGTTAACGATATGACACAAAAAGTATATGGCTTTACGCGTGAAGATCTTTTACGAATGAATATGTTAGATTTTAGAGAGGAGGAGTTCCATGATCAGTTTACTTTGTTTGCTGAAGAATTCAATGAAAACGATATAACTAAAAAATCAAGTATTTGGGAACATAAAAAAAAGAATGGCGAAAAATTGATTCTAGATATCTCTTATCATAAGATTGAGTATAAAGGTGTATCTGCTATTTTGGCCATTCATAATGATATTACGCAGAAAGTGAGACTGGAAGAAAAATTGGAGGAGGAACAGGCTTTAAAAGAAAAAGAAATTGCTCAGGCCCGTATTCAAGAACAGGAAAAAGAGCGGTCTGAAATAAGTTCCGAATTACATGATAATGTTAACCAACAGTTAACGGTTGCTATGATGTACATTGCTTCTGCCCAACAAAAATACCCAGACGATAATGAAACTTTAAAACAATCCAGTAAGTTAATCCTAATTGCCATAGAGGAAATCAGGAAATTGTCTCACATTCTGGTTACGCCTATGATCAAACATTTTGGACTAAGTAAAGCGATCGAAAGTTTATTGGATGATGTATCGGTGGTTAATACGATCCTTTTTGATTTAACCGCAGACAGTTTTTATGAGGATGATATAAAATACGATTTTAAATTAAATATTTTCCGAATTGTTCAAGAACAAATAAATAATATTATTAAACATGCAAAAGCAACGCATGTATTTATTGAACTGGTTCGTAATGACCATCTCATTTACCTTAAAATACAAGATGATGGGGTTGGGTTTGATATTAACCAGAAACGAAAAGGCATTGGTCTGCACAATATCACAACCCGGGCAGATCTATACGACGGGTTGGTGGATATTCAATCAACATCCGGCAAAGGAACGGCTCTTTATATTACGATTCCATTAAAAGTGAGTATATTAATTAAAAGGTAAATGGTGTATTGTATTGTATTGAGGTGATCTGACTTTGCGTTTTTTAAGTAGCCTGTTCCGTCCCACAGGCGGGCGAGGGGTTTAGGAGTAGATAAATTTTATGCTTTGGATCAACTACGCCCAAAACGCAAAGAATAGTGCTTGAAAATTAATTGAGTAGAAGTGGATTTGTGGTAGTTTTAAATGTGGGTTGTAAGTTTTTCGCAACACTTCTACATTATAAGAGCAACGAAATAGAAGATTTGATTGTCATCCTTAAAAGTTCATTATGACAAAAAGAAATTTTATTGTTTTTACTTGTTTAGTTTTCTCTATTCTTGTCTTATCAAGTTGCAACAAAACTCAAGAAGACAACAAATGCCTTTTATATATAAAAGCACCAGTGACAAAAGTTGAAGTACCAAATACAGGATTAGTTAATCAAAATATTAATTTGACTGTTTCATTTGGTTGCTTTAATGGCTGCGGACAATTTGGAAATTTTGAGCAAACTTCTAATGGAGACACGACTACAATAAATGTAATTGCGAAATACGAAGGCTGCCTTTGTACGCAAGATGTACCAATACGACAAGCTACATATAAATTTAAAGCGACTCAAACTGGTACTTATTATTTAAAGTTTTTGCAGGCAGGGAAAACCTATTTGACAGACACTATAAGAGTATAATAGTAATCCTGCAGCCAAGATTCGTATTTGCAATAGCAGGGTTTGACTGAATAACAATCAGCAGTCATTGCAAATCCCAGCTTCAGTCTTATTGTTAACCGAATTCTTTCGGCTTTAGACTTTCATTTATGTTTTGTATTTTTATTCAACATTAGTTCCGGGCTCAAGAATGGGCTTAGCTAACTGCTTAAAGTCAAGGAGGTTATACGCAATAATATTTTCATTTCGTCCAATTCAAAATCCTGTAGGACTTTTTTAATAAATTTCCATTACGAATTTATCATTTCACCCATGACTTCTTGTGGACTGGTTGCATTACCCATAGCGTTAACTTGATCAAAATAATTATACCATCCTGCTCCTTCTACCATTTGCTCAAATTTTTGCGCTATTTCTAAACTTGGGAATGTCCAAACTGCGAAGTAATCATAGTCAGCTTTACTGTAGGTAGAAGATTCATTTTTACCCCAGCTTACAATTTGAACCCCACTTTCCATTAATTGTTGAATTGCAGGCCCCAGAGCAGTGAGGTAATTTCCTCTTTCTTCCTTGGACATATCATTCCAAGTTTGTTTTGATTTCCAAAGTTCAATGTAAGTAATCATTTCTCTTTTCTTTTTATTTTAACATGGAATATAGCCATTCTTTGCTTACTCAAAAGATATATTTAAGTAATTACTGCGTATTACAAATAAGGCTTCGTCGGGTGCGCAGCGCCAACGATGAAGCCTCGGTTGTACGGAACCGGTTTGTTTGAGGATGATCGTTTGTTATGGGGTTTTCGAT
>JAYTSC010000242.1:0-2122 GCA_043745885.1 Bacteroidota bacterium
CAACCCGGAATATACACATCAACCGGAATAATATGGTCTGCCCCTTTTACTACTGAATAGGTATTGTAAAAGAAGGGTCCTCCGCTAATAGCACAAGCACCCATGGCGATTACATATTTAGGATCGGCCATTTGGTCGTACAATCTTTTTAAAACAGGGCCCATTTTATTAACGATGGTTCCTGCTATGATAATCACATCTGCTTGTCTTGGAGAGGCGCGAGCCACTTCAAAGCCAAAGCGTGAAAAATCGTATTTTGCTGATGCGGCTGACATCATTTCAATACCACAACAACTGGTAGCGAATGTAAGTGGCCATAGAGAATTAGAACGAGCCCAGTTAATAAGACCATCAAAACTGCTTACAACAATTCCACCACCGGCGGTTTCGTGAATCTCGCCCGGAAAAGCTTCTTGATTCTTTGTCAATTCGTTGCTTAACTCCATTTCAATGCCCCTTTTTTATGTGCATATAAAAAACCCATAAATAGAATAAAAACAAAAACGAGAATTTCATAAAGTGCTATCATTCCGGTTTTTTTTACAACTACTGCCCAGGGATACATGAACACCAATTCTACATCAAATATTAAAAATAATAATGCGAAAAGGTAATAACCCACATTAAACTGGTGCCAGGGAGAGGTCTGGGTTGGAATACCACACTCGTAAGGTTGCCCTTTTTGTGGATTGGTACTTTTCTTTAAAAGAAATTTTCCTAAGAGAATACCACCTGCAGAAAAAAGTATTGCAGCAACCATCAAGGCGATCAGTGAAATGGCTCCCATTTTGTAATTAGTAGGTTTGTTTTCATTACCTAATGGGCTGTAAATTACGAATATTTCATATGAAAATAAAAATGATTTAATAGGGGTGATTAACTGATGAAAATCATAGTAAAACAGTTTGAAAAACCATACATGCCTGTTTTCCAAAAGTTTGTTTAAAACGTTAGGAAATGAAATCCGGAAAGCATTTTACTTATTCTTTTCGTACATTTTTATCAAGTAATCACACCCAAAACAATCAAATACACCATGAACCAGCATGATTTTTGTACCTTTATCCTCTTTTTTAGCAAATTTGATAGGAATCTGTAACAAAGAAGATTGTATTTTTAACCCTTAATGTAAACAGATTGAAGCAGGAAAATTTCGAATATATCACCAAACATATAAGCCGGTCATTCGCGGATGCCAAACAGCGGATTACGTATAGTTTTAATAATGTTGAACATACCATCATTGGACAGGTAGAAGAAAATGGAAATTACATATGTTTATATGAATACAGAGGCAAATATGTTGGCACTGAGTTTCTTATTTCATTTTCCCGTAATTCGGTTTCTTATAAATTAATAAATATAGAAGAAATGCAGAATGAATTAACCAATGTGGTTTCTTAGGATGTTATAATCAATTTTTTATTGATCTATTTACTTTGTGACTGAGAGTCCTGTTTTTAGAGTTTGCTGATTACTAATTTTTTTTAAATACTTCGCATTTTCTTTTAGCATTTTTACCCCTTTTTGAAAATCCATATATGGTATTTGTTTTAGCTGGTGGTTTAAACTACTCACTTTAACTAGAATATGTAAATGTCGGATAATTTCTTTCCATGCATAAAAAACAGAATGTTTTGGATCACATATGTGCGTAGGTTAGCTACCCGCCCCGTTTAATTCAATAATTGAAAATTGTTTACCCTTTATTAATTCTTCCCAACTCTGGTATTTTATATCCATTCTGCCAAAATAAAATCCGGGAATTTGTTTACATAAAGTATCGATGGTAGTGGTTAACTCTGGCTCAATCAGTTTACTAAGATCTAAAAATTTAGCACCCCTACTATGGTTTCCATAGGGAACCAATAGGTAGTTTTCTTCCTTTGCTAGAACCCTTTGTAAATCGGCACCATAAGTAGCACGAAGGGTAATTAACTGAAGTATACATCGCTGATCTTTTTGCAATAGCTCTTCCATAGTTGATAGCCCATCGCCTGTAAGTGAAAGAAACTCTTTACCCACAATACCAGTAATTTCTCCATTGATTTTGTTTGGATATCGATAATAAAATATTCCAATCTCATTTTCATAAGTAATGAACTCCTGGATCAGAAAATTT
>JAYTSC010000243.1:0-3773 GCA_043745885.1 Bacteroidota bacterium
TATGGGTTATCCCCAATAAAAGCAATTTGAATGCCATTTTATTTAGTGAAACAATGAATGGTGTAGCTAAAAAAGTTGAAGCAGTAGATAGCGATGGAGTTCTTACATTAAGCGATGGGACTACCATTAACCCATCCATAGGAACGGATTATCAGCAAATTAAAGATGGAGATGGCCCAAAAGTTATTCCGGGAACGATTTTCGCACCATTTACAGGAAGTGCTGCCGATATTACTTCTAATGTTTTTTATACTGGAAAAGGTTGGAGGATACAATATAAACGCTTATTAAAAACAGCCGATACTTCGGTTCAGGACGTTGATTTTTCAAATTTGAATGATCAACTTTTCGGGATAGGTGTTTTTTCCAATTATGCAGATAGGGAACATGCAGTTATGAGTAACCTAATGTTAAAATTTCAAAGATAAAATCAGGTTTATATATTCGTAAAGACTTCCGGATACCTGTTTCTGTCAAGTTTGCTAAAAATAAAAAGTCATGTTCAAGAATAAAACAACAATCTTATCCGGTGTATCAATTGTAACATTAATGTTTGCTATTTCAGGATGTTATAAAACAACCACCCTTGTTGTAAACCCCGGAAGTAATATTACTGTTGAACTGAGTTTTGCTAAAGATATCACCCCCATATTCGATAAAAGTTGTGCAATGAGTGGTTGTCATATGTCTGGTGCAAAATCCCCGGATCTTTCTTCTGGTAATGCTTATAAATCATTAAATGACGGAAGGTATTTTATAGCAGGTGATCCTGATAACAGCGTTCTAATATTTTGGTTAACAGGAAAAAGATCTCCTGTTATGCCAATGGGTACAGGACTTAACCAGGAAATCAATGCGAAGGTTTATGCTTGGATAAAACAAGGCGCTAAAAATAATTAAATCAATTATCATGAAAAAATACACCATTCATTTCCAGACAGCTAAGCTTAGCATACTATTGTTTCTGATGATAGCTACTGCAATAACCGGAACTGAATTGATTGCGCAGGTTTCAACCGTTTCTGTACCCACTTTGATTAAAAAGAAACTCTACGTAAAAAATACTTTTGAAGGAAATTATATTATCGATAATCAAACTGTAATGATTCCGATTAAAAAAACCTTCGAATTTGATATCAATCACAGATTTGGAACTACTGACCATAGCTTTACCGACCTATTCGGATTATTTGCCGGAGCTAATATTAGGTTGGGGTTTAGCTATACCCCAATTACTGATCTTCAGGTTGGATTTGGCGTCAATAACTATAATATGATAGTTGACTGGAGTATGAAATATGCCATTCTGAAACAAACCAAAAATAACCACATGCCCGTTTCCGTAACCTATTATGGTAATGAAGCCATGGATACCAGGATTAAAAATGAATCTTTACCAATTGTTACCACATCTGACCGCTTTAGTTTCTTTAACCAGATTATTGTAGCGAGAAAGATTTCAGAAGCATTCTCAGTTCAGGCCGCGTTCAGTATAACACATTTTAACAATGTAGATGGTTATTATGATGATAAAAATACGATACAGCCAAAAATGAAAAATGACCATTTGGCTATGGCATTCAGTGGACGTTATAAAATATCCAATAAAACATCCATTGTTGTAAACTACGACCAGCCCTTAACCCAGCATCCGATAACTAATCCACACCCTAATCTAAGTGTAGGGCTGGATATGAAATCAAGCGGGCACGATTTTCAGGTGTTTGCTGGCAACTATGGGTATACCTTACCACAACTCAATAATTTTTTAAACCAGAATGATTTTACCAATGGGCAATTTGTAATTGGGTTTAATATTTCCAGGCTTTGGAATTTTTAACCTTTGAATAGTGTCTTGTCAAGACTATTCATTATGGGTAAAAGAAGCCACAAATGAAAAAATTAATCCCTCGCTTTTTAAAGAAGAAGTGAAACGTAAATATCCTGATTGCTAGTTGACTCACGCATATCTAAGATTTCTAACAATAATCAAAATGAAAAACATTTATTTATTATTTATAATGACCTCCCTGTTTTATTTAATTCCCCACAATAGTATTGCCAAATATGAAAAGATGAACCTGAAGCAGGAAACAGGAGCAGGAAAAACAGCGGAACAAGATACCACCGCCGGCAAGGATTCTGCGAATATTGTATATACGTGCACTATGCATCCTGAAATCATATCTGATGTAGCGGGCTATTGTCCAAAATGTGGAATGCAATTAGTAAAGAAAACTGATAATGGAAACACAAAAGGAGAAATGAAAACGATGAAAAAAGGAATGAAAGGAATGGGTATAATAATGTTGGGGATGATGGTAGTAATGCTAGTGTTTGTTGGCAGACGCTGACAAAAGTTGTGTATCCACAAAAGTTACAGATAAAAGCGGTACACAGTTGTGGAGTGAAAACTGCCAGCGATGCCACAATATAACAACAACCCGCCTTTTACCAATACCCAGTGGGAAGTTATAAATACACACATGAAGTAACGAGCTATATTAACCCATACAGAAAATAAGAAGATATCGGAGTTTATACAGGCAGGTGATTAGATACACGAACTGGATAAAAATTAAATACAAGAAACGATATTAATAATTAGTGCTGTATGCACTGAAAAAATAAAATATGAAAAAGATCGGGTATAGTATCGCTTTTCTAACGGTTTTGATAGTACTAAGGTTAGAATCTATTGCACAGGTAACCACCTTAACTGCTTCAACTGTCAATAGGTTAGACAGTATCAAATCTTATTTTCTTATTGGCATGGCATATAACAGTGATATTGTTTTTCTGGGACGCAAAAGCCCGATCAAATCTCCATATTTTTCTGTCTCTGCAAGTTATTATCATAAATCAGGTCTCTTTATCAATGGCATTATTTCTTATTTGGCAACTTCTGAGGCAAAAAGACTTGATTTATTCACTGCATCCGGAGGTTACGATTATTATAAAAGAAATCTAACAGCAGGTATTTCTGCCACAGGATATGTTTTTAATAACAAAAGTTATACAGCAAAATCTGCATTAACCGGTAATCTCAATGTGTATGCGGATTATGATTTTGATATTGTAGAAGTTTATCTTGACGGTACAGCCTATTTCAGTAATCAAAGTGATTTCATTTTTAGTGCTTCGGTAAGCCATAATTTTTATACAGATAACGGCAACCTAAAAATTAGACCTGCATTTTCATTTTACGGCGGAACACAAAACTATTACAGCAATTATAATAATAACCTCCAGTTTGGACGGCACATGAATAATAATGGAAGCCCGGCTTCAATAGGTATGATGGGCGGGGAATTTTTTAATGTACTGAATTACGAGTTCAGTGTACCGATAACATACGGAGTAAAAAGTTTTCAAATTACCTTCTTACCCGTGTATGCCATTCCGGTTAATGCAGCAATAATTACAGATAACCAAACAACTTACAAAGAAGACCTTACTAATAACTTTTTCTGGTCTTTGGGAGTAAGTTACAAAATTTCTAAACAAAAAAAATAAACAACATGAAAAAGATCCTTTTAGCAGTTATGTCAATAATATTATTGACAACTGTAACCGTTGCCCAGCAAGAGCAGGGCGAAAACAAAAATCAGCAAATTACAAATGATGAACATCTCTTAATGAAAGACGGGAAGATGTATCATAACATGAATGGAAAGGAAATGATGATGCAAAATCAATTGACAATGCATAATGGAACTGTAATGCATCCGGATGGTTCTTATCAGCTAAAAAACGGGAAACAGCGGCAGTTG
>JAYTSC010000244.1:0-15975 GCA_043745885.1 Bacteroidota bacterium
CCCATTATTTGGTTGGTTTCACTTACAACAACCGGTTCATCAGTAACTGCACTCTGCTCTTTCTGGCAGGCAATAAAAACAACGGAGACTACTATTGCAAGTAGAAATACGTTGAGCGAAAGGGATAACTTTTTCATAATTTTTTTTTAAAATTTACCTCAAATGACAAGTTGCTACATTTTCTGATTTAAACGTTGCCAAATGTTGCCAATTACTAGCTTGCAAGTTAACAAATACCTTGGAATAAGCATGTTTTTAATATGAGTATTAGCGACTAAAATCTAATAATTAATTGATAATCAATTAATTATTAGATTATTCTTAAAAAAAATCGGTGATTAATACGCTGAAAAAACGAGGAAAACACCTATAATTGCGTAGTTTATATACTACAAAATATTTCTAATTGTTCTAGTAAAGATATTAGAAACTACTATAAACAATATAAACAGTTATTACAATTTCTGAAAATTGAATTGGATTTTGTGAAATGATTATTAGAATACTTGATAAGCTTTCTGTAAATTTTCAATCCCCCAAAATGGGCTTTTATTTTTCTCTTTACAAACGAAAAAAATAAAGGCTATGCTTTTTTAACAGAAAACAAAACATATTTATTGATGGTCGCCCTGTTCACCAACCAAATAGCTAATAGTACAAGGAAGGCTGTAATAATAGTAAATAGTGAAGGTAAAGCACTTATATAAATATGCTGAACAACCAGCCATTCATGCGCTGCATATTGAAGCCCGGTAATGATTAATAAGGAAAATAATACTACCAACATATTTACCGGAAAGAAGCGTTGCATTAAAAATCGCCTTAATTGTTTGGGGGAAGCCCCTAAAGTAATTAATAGAAAAATCTCTTCTTTACAAGTAGCAATCGTTAATTGAATAAATAATGTGAAAATTAATAAAGCGAAAGCTAACATCACTGCCCCCGTAACCCATGAAATGTTTACCACAATATCTACTACCTGCCGATAACGGCTAAACCTTGTTTTGTCTGCATCAGTAGTAAGATTCTTTTCTTTTAAATATTGTACCAGCGCCGGATTACCCGGATCTTTGGTTCTGATGATTACCCTAGAAGCACTAACCGTTTTATTTTTACCAAAATTCGTATTCCCCCAACCCATAAAGGCCTCGGGTACCAATAAAGAAGATATTCGATCACTAAAGCCAACCACCCGTCCATTAAAAGTGAGGGGTCCATTTGGTCCATATACATTTAATTTAAAAACAATCATTTTTACAACCTGCTGGGTTAACTGAGGTAGATTTTGCGAAAAAGAAAACTGAAAATTGTAAAAATCTAAAAACATATTCGGCGCTATGATGGGAACAAAGGCAGCATTTTCATCCCATTTCCAATCTTTATTTGTTACATCCATGAATTCATTTGGCACGGCCTCGAAAGCAATATCTGTATAAAATGGAAACCGATCACTGGCACTTTGAATAGAGGCTTTAAAACGGCTGGGTGTAAGCAATCCAATCGTTTCAACAAAGGTTTGTTTTTTTAAGTCTTCAATATCATCATCTGTTAGTGTGGTTGCACCCAAGTTTTTATCGTTTAGTATTTTATTGAGTACTAAAAAATTGGCAACACTGTCTTGGTTCGTCTTGCTATGTAATAATTCAGAATAATTTGCCTGTATCTGAACAGCTGTTAAAATCAATAACATGGCGATTGATAAACCTGCAATCGCCATCACAAATCTGTTTCGACCTGCGGCCGTTTGAATCAATTTATTCAATAAAACAGTTAAACCTTTCATTAGGATCTGAAATCGATTTTATAAAAAATATTGTTGGTTGTATAAAAAATTACTGTCATTTTCAAGGTCTGTAATAATTAATCCTGCGTTTCTTTTTTTGCATTCTTTCGCAATCAATTCGGCTGCTTTCTTTGTATTGTCAATGTCAAGGTGACTAAAAGGCTCATCCATAATTAACCATTCAAAAGGCTGTATCAAAGCTCTAATAATCGCAATTCGTTGCTGCTCACCATAACTGCATAAGGCTGCTTTTTGATTAAGTATATGACTAACGCCTAAGGTCGCAGCCATGTCTTCAATCACTTCTGCTTTATAAAAAGGTTCTTGCAAAACCCTTTTGAGTTCAATATTTTCTTTTGCAGTAAGATTGGGGAATAATCGTAAATCCTGAAAAACGATACTTATTTTAGTTTGTCTGAGGGTAGCTAATTCATCTTCATCCCAATCAGTAACTTTGCGGCCTTGGTAATAGAGCAGCCCTTCGTAATCATGTCGAATTTTATACAGGATATGTACCAAAGTAGTTTTGCCCGTTCCACTGGGTGCTTTAATTTTAATAAATTCGCCTGAGTTGAATTGTAAAGAGGTATTCCATATAGCTGATTTCCTTTCCAGAAAGCGATCTTTTAAAGGAATGGGAATGATACTATCCAGCGCAATTGTCATGATTCCATTTTACTATTTCGAAAATATATTGATACAGAACAATAAAGTCCTGCCATAGCAAGACTTTATGATACTGAAACTAGGTTTACATTAATTGGTTCTGATAACCGCAGGAATGCCGCCCGGGAACATCTTTTCTTCCATCTCTTTCTCCATTTTTGCCTGAACCCGCATATCTACTGCAATATCTGTTAGTAAACTGGTTAAGGTTACTAAACTATTTTGTTTTTCATTCTGCATTCTAATTTCAAAAGAAGCCTTTATACTGGTTCCATCAAAATTATCAGAACTGGCCAAAATATCTTTGAAAGTTTCCTTGGCAGTTATTAATGATTTTTGAAAACTGTTGTTTGCATTTTTGGTAAATCCGTTTAATGTATTGGCAATATCAAAATAAAAAACAGTTGATTTACCTTTAAATCTGTCTAATGCTTCTTTATTAATGGTTGTTTTGTTGGTGTTGGCAATATAAGCTGCATACGTAATTGAATCACTGGCCAATATCAAATTTGTGTTATCAGCCATTAAGAATAAACCCATGCTTGACAAAAGTTCCCCTCCTTTATAAGTGTTGTTTTGTTTAACTACCATACCCTGCGCAACCGCTTTTTCCATTAATTTTTCAAAACTCTTTTTGTCACCGATAGGGGCACTGAGAATCATTTTGCCCAGTTTCTTATTACTTATTAAACTTCTTTCGTCTTTTTTAGATTGTGGTTCTGTAGCTTCCAATCCCAAATCTGAAATAACTACGGCAATATCTCCTTTCAGTGATTTGTATACATCTTGGCTGGTAATACCACTTTTTTCCAGGAAATTATTCACCAAACCTTCAACTTCAAGTTGTTGTAAAATGCCGCCAAAAATTTCTGGGTTAAATGCAACCAACATAATGCCATTAATATTTTGAGAAGGATAATGATCAATCATGGAGAGATTGACTGTAGGGCCCGCATATTTTTTTAATACACTACTTAATAATTTGTTAGTATAGGTAGTTGATTTGGCTACAATTTTACCATCATCAAAACTTAAGGTAGCTGTTGCATAATTGTCTTTTAATATTTCTTCCAGTTTTGGCAATTGAAGTGGCATCATGCTTAATGAGCCGATGGCACTATTGGCACTGGTAAAAGCATACCCATCCGCTTTTTCTTTAAACATATCTGTAAATATGTCAACATCGGCTAATGATTCTTTAACTTTTTGTGTGAAGTACTGATCCACTTCCCTTTTTATTTCAGCTTCTGTATTGGTTACAGGCGGTTTTTTAAAAGTCATTTCAACGGAATCATATACCGGCTTTAAGTTGTGAGTGTACATGGTTGCAATAATTTGCTGGTCATTCCAAGCAACTATTTCGCCATCACCGGAAGTAAGGTAGCTATAGTCTTTTTCTTTTTTTATTTCTTTCCCCTTAAGTTCTTCTTGTTTTTTAATATATGCTTCAAATTTAGCGGCGTCTTTTAATCCCCCCATTAGGCTAAATGTATTTGACTGGCTATTATCTGCATTTGTTTTTTGGGTCATAAAAACAAACAGTTTATCTCCCCAATTGATACCTGCATTGTCTTTTAGATCCTTAAACCTTGCTTTGTCTTTGGTATCAATGGAATCTTGTTTAAATATCCTTCCTAATAATGTATCCATACTAATTCCCCCTTTTTGTAATTTATCCTGTAATTGTTGGGGATCGAATGCCAAAACAAAGTTGGCATCTTTAGGTATATATCTGGCTTCTTTTGGGGTATTGTTTTTACAGGAAATTAAAGTGATTGCCAAAAAAAGTACCCATAGGCTGTTACGAGTTATTTTGTTCATAAAAAATGAAATGTTGATTTTATATAGGCTAAGTTATCATTTACAAGATAATTATTCTTTTTGATTGATGACTACCTGTTAATTGCCTGATAAATGGCTTCCTGGATGTTTGGACGCACGTTTAACTGACTTAATTTGTTATTATTTCTTGTTGGGGTTACCCGGTTGGAAAGAAAAATGTAGACTAGGTTTTGAGCAGGATCTACCCATACACAGGTTCCGGTAAATCCGGTATGTCCATATGTTTCCAGTGACACAGTTTTTGAGGGGTAAGGCGTTTTTAAAGTTGTATTGTCTTTTTCAGGTTTGTCAAAACCTAAACCCCTTCTGCTAATACTGCTATTGTAAGCTGTAAATTTATCGATAGTCGTCTTTTTTAAGAGCCTAACACCGTTCAGTTCACCGCCATTTAAAAGCATTTGGTATAGCTGAGCAAGATCATATGCATTGCTGAAAAGCCCAGCATGTCCTGCCACACCACCAAACATAGCAGCTCCTTCATCATGTACATCTCCTCTAATCAATTGTTGTCTAAAATGTTTTTCTTCTTCAGAAGGAACAATATTATTTATAGGCATTAACTCTCTGGGGCGAAATGTAGTGGTAGTCATTTGTAAGGGATGATAAAAAATTTCAGCAGCATATTCATTCAAAGGTTTACCACTTACGGCCTCTACAACTTTGCCCAGAAAAATAAAATCATTATCGCTGTACACATATTTATCCGATGCAGTGAGTTTGCTTTGAAGGATACGTTTGTATAAGGTATCTTCCCAGTTGTTACTTAGATATATGTCTTCAGCAACCCTGAATTGGTGTTGCGTATCTTTGGTGGTAGAAAAATATTCAGGTAATGGTTTTCCGGTTACTGAATCAATGACTTCTTTGTAAAAAGGAATGAAAGGATTGAGTCCGGCCTGGTGTAAAAGAATATCTGTAAGTTTCAAAGGAGCTTTATCTGATCCTATTACCCAAGGCAAGTAATCACCCAGGGTTTTGGATAAATCAATTTTCCCTTCTTCATATAATTTCATAATAGAAACGGTGGTTGCAGATACTTTTGTAACTGAGGCAAGATCATAGGCCATGTCTATTGTAACCAGTTCTTTTTTATCAAAATTAGTAAAACCAAAAGCTTTGTTATACGCTACTTTTCCATCTTTTGCAACCAATACAACACAGCCGGGTGTTGCTCCTTTTTCAATAGCATCTATTGCGATGGCATCGATTTTATTTAATTCATCTTTTTGAAACCCGATAGATTCCGGCTTTACTAAAGGGAAATAACTATTATAAACAATTCCATCTCCAAACTTCAAATTTTCTGTAACGGTTACAGGTAATTTTCCTTTGGCTTGAATTTTACCCTGTAATAATTCAAAGGCTGCTTCCTGAGTAATATCATCATCTTCATAACAAGCAATCAGATTCGTTGCTTTATCAATATTTTTTAGTGCATACGGATTGCCAAAAACCAAAGTAATGGTATTGGATTGTTGCAAGCCATTTAATAAGTAAACTGATGGGTTGCCAATGCCAAAATTATTTGCTGGTCGGCGACTGAAATTGTGAAGTCCGGTGATGATGACATCATAATTTTTTTGTTTAATTGAATTGAACAATTGTTCTGCATTTGCACTATCGCTTTTTTCAATAGTTGTGATCGTTGACTTGTCATCCATTAATTGTTTACCCGGTTCATTTTTGCTTCCAAATAAATAAATATCTGCATTGTACTCAAGTCTTAATTTTGTAGCAATTCTATTTTCGGAAGGAGATCCAATACAGATATAAGCAATTTTTTTACCTTGTGCAATTGGGAAAACCGATTCATTTTGTTTACTCAGCAGTGTTAGGGCATTGGCAGATATAAGTGTTTTTATACGGGTGGTATGGAAATTCAAATCAGTGAGAAGACCATCCATTTGAATGGGTTTTAGTTCAGATAATCCCATATGATATTTGGCCAATAATACCTTTTTTACTCTCGCATTCAAATCATCCCAAGTAAGTTTACCTTCTTTGATAGCCTGTTTAATTTTAGTGATACTTCCCGGAATATCTCCCGGCAGACAAAGCATATCATTTCCGGCAATGAGTGACATGGCAGATGCGTCACCTTTTGGAAAATATTTTGCAACACCTTGCATTTCCAATGCATCAGTAAAAGTAATGCCCTGAAAACCCAAATCATTCCGTAGAATGCCTGTAACGTTTTTATAAGAAAGAGAACTGGGTAAATTGCTAGTTGTATCAATGGCAGGGATAGACAGATGGGCTGTCATAATACTTCCCACTCCGGCCTTAATTAATTCTCTGAACGGATATAATTCCAAGTCATCTAATTCACCACGTGATTTATTAATAACAGGAAGGTCTTTATGAGAGTCAACTGAAACATCTCCATGTCCCGGAAAATGTTTAGCAGTGGCCATGATACCCATATCCTGCAAACCCTTCATATACTGTACTCCATAAAGTGCTACTTTGTATTTGTCCTCACCAAAACTTCTGTCGTTGATTACTGGATTCAGGGGGTTATTGTTTACATCCACATCAGGTGCATAATTAACATGAATGCCCATTCTTTTACATTGTTCACCCACTGCTTTGCCAAACTCGAAAATAAGTTTTGCATCGGTAGTGGCTCCCATCATCAATTGTCGGGGATAATTGATAACACTGTCTAAACGCATACCCAAACCCCACTCACCATCAATAGAAATCATTAGTGGGGTTTTTGCAATTGACTGGTAATTATTGGTAAGTAATGCCTGTCTAAGCGGACCACCCTGAAAAAAACAAAGACCGCCTACATTGTATTTTTTTATGAGTTCGGTGACCTCAGCAACATGCTCAGATCCTAAATTACTATGTGCTCGGATGATCATTAATTGCGCAATTCGTTCATCCTTGCTCAGCTTTTTAAATTGTTTTTTAACCCATTTTTCGGCAGCAGGGGTTTTCTCGTAGAAATTCTGTGCATTTAACAGTAAAGAAAAAAGCACTAGCGATACTACAGCAATTAGGGTAAAACCATATCTTCTAATCATAGGTAAATCTTGAGATTTCACAAGTTAAGATTATTCAGTTATAGGTTAGTGAATAAACTAGCTTCAAGGAAAACAAAAATGCCATAACAGTTACTTGTCATGGCATTACTCTTTTTGTTAAAGAATTTACTCCTTTTCTTCTTCGGGTTCTTCGGTAAGTTTTGGCTCAATATCGTTGGCTTTGATGATTGCATACCATTTGATCATTTTTTTCATGTCACTGACATAAACACGGTCAAAATCCATATCAGGATATACTTTTTGGTAATAAGCTTTTACGGCAGCAGCATCCTTATCGGAAGGCAGGGGCTCTTTGCTATTACCCATGGCAAGAAAAACCTCCACTAGGTTTACATTATCACGAACCGTATAAACTTCAATACTTTCCAGGTGTGAAAAATTGTGTACACGACTGCTAACAAATTTAGTGGTTTTGTCTTCCAGAGAAGCAACAATGGCCCCATCTGTTTTACTGGCTACCAGTTCAAAAAGGCCATTAAGACCTGAAATAGAAATTAATTTACTATACTCCATATTTTCTAATTAAGAGTTGCAAAGTAAAGGTAAAATGCATAAAATTACAGAATTGAATAAGGTTTGATCTGAATATTTATGTTTTCTATAAGTCTACTCAAGCAATCATTAATTTTCATTTTGCAGAGAATTCTTCTTTTTCTTCCCTATTACCTGAGGTATGTAAGATTTTTGTTATAAAAGATAATTTTATGAACGGTAAGTAAAAAACGAATAAAATTTGTCAATTTACCTTGGATTTAAAACCAACCATTGATAGAACGAAAGCAATTTTTAAAAAATATCTCATTGGGTGCTTCGGGAATATTATTACGTGTAGTTGCCTTTTCTCAAACACAAAGTCCTGAACCTTTGCCCATAGTTTTGGTAAAAATAATTTACGTTGTTGCATGAATAAACACAGGCTTTACAAGGGTTTCAGCGGTTTTAAAATAAAAAAACCTTAAAAAGAGTTAAATTTATCTTTTTTAATCCTCTGAAACATCCATAAACATTGAAAAATATTCATGCAACAACACCAAAATAATTTATAACAGCAGGGCATGGAAATTTCGAAAAAACCAAACAGTTTTTTAGTAAAATACCTACTTTATTATGTGCAACCTACGGTTGGGGTAAAGGTGATTTTGAAACAGCCTTGGAAGGGGCAGGGTCATATAGGTAATAAAGAGATTGCAAACTGGCTAATTCAACAAGGGGCAAGGACTAATTTATTTGTTATGACAATGTTAGGCCAAATAAGTGTTGTTAAAGGGTTTATTGAAGCTTTTCCGACTTATTTAAAAGCAAGAGGTCCTCATGGACTTACCCTCTTGCACCATGCACAAAAAGGCGGCGAAAATTCGAAAGAGTTACTCGACTATTTTATGGAAAAAGGGTTAAAAGAAACCAAATTATCCTTGTAAAATATTCGCATTTTATTAATTTTATTTTTATTATATTTTAGACAAAATAAAAAATCCAGAATGAAAAAATCAATTACTTTATTTTTATTTTTATTGGTTGCATTAATAAAAATTGATGCACAAATGTTACAACCTGATACACTGAAAGTTCAAATGATTAAAGATTGGGAAAGAGCCAAAGCCTATACGGCTGATTACCTTGCTACCATGCCAGCTAATAAATATGGTGCTCGTGCAGTTGATAGTGTGAGAACCTTTGCTGAACAAATGCTTCATTTGGCTTCAGGTACAATTGGTCTTATTAATAATGGAACAGGCAAGGCAAGAATTTTTCCTGGGTTTAATATGGAAAAATCCGTTGGTGCACAAAGTAAAGATTCAGTTACGTACTATGTAAACGCTAGTTATGACTTTGCCATTGAAGCATTAAAAAATATGGATGCTTCAAAACTGGGAGAACATGTAAAAAGAGGACCTTATGATGAAACAAAATATTCCTGGTTGGTAAAGGCATTCGAGCACCAGACACATCATCGGGGGCAATGCACTATTTATATTCGATTGCAGGGTATTAAGCCGCCGAATGAAAGGTTGTTTTAACTATGTGTTTAGTATTGAAATAAATGCTTCTTCAATGTCAGATGGTCAGACGGCAACAAGTTTTTGAAAGAGCGGATAAGCCTTTTTTTTACGCAAAGTCGCATAAGGAGCAAAGTCGCAAAGCGCTTCTTTGCGACTTTGCTCTTCTTTGCGACTCCATTGCTTGAAAGCTTCCTAACTCTTGTAGTTAATAGATCAAATGTTGCGCAAACAGACCAACTATTTTTATTCCGGGAACTGCGATTTGTCGATATTAGGAATGATTCGTAAAGCATTTTTGTAGTACACCTTTTTCAGGATCGTATCACTCAAACCCATACCATACATTTTCCAAAAAGCATGGTATTTTTTGTGGTAAGGGAAATATTCGTCTTCCGTTTCCAGAACTCGGAAGTAGGTGGGATATTCTTCAGTTACCCAACTATCCTTCCCAAATAAAATTCGATCCTGGTATTTTTCAAAAAACTTTTTAGCCATTTTGGGTTGTCTGCCTAATTCTGCAATTACCGCACCAAATTCGACGTTCATATTGGGATAAGAATCCAGTAAGCCGGAAAGTTTATTTAAATCATTTGCATACCAACCAAAATGTGCAGCAATAAAAATAGTTGTAGGATGCTTTCGAATAATATTGTGCTGTTGTTGAATAAGCTCATCCCAAGATGCCGGATCGGTATTGGTTCTTTTCCTACCGGGATGCGTGATCAATTCCAGCCACCTTTCGTTTTTATCATCCATATCATCCCAGAATGGTTTGGGGTCTGCTGTATGGATGAGTATCGGAATTTTTAATTCGCCACATTTTTCCCAAATAGGATCCAATCTTGGATCGTCTATGTGTAG
Source organism: Bacteroidota bacterium (assembly GCA_043745885.1). Lineage (GTDB taxonomy): Bacteria > Bacteroidota > Bacteroidia > Chitinophagales > Chitinophagaceae > Sediminibacterium. The sequence continues at coordinate 10,206 of JAYTSC010000244.1, forward strand.
GTATTTCCCTTTTTTGTCTTTTACAGAAAAACCAAGACTTTTATAAATTTTCAAGCCATTAGCGCCTGATTTTACATCTTCTACGAGTTCTTTGATGGCGTTTTCTTGCCAACCGTGTTCATCAAAACCAATAAATGAAATATTGGTAAATTGAATAAGCCGATTGGGTGTAAACTCTTTTGTATGCTTTATGGCACTTACTAAATATGCATTATCCTGTAATCCGGATTGTCCGCCAATTGTCTTACCGCTTCTCCCACTAAGATTAACCATTACCCTCATATTTAGCTGGTCCATTTCTTTAAGCAAGGTTTGGATATCCTGAGTGGGCATACTAAACTGGTGATTATGTACATCTATAAAAGGAAATTTAGCTTTCATTGGTTTGTGTTCAGGAACTATCAATGTAGAAACGGGTTCGTATTTTTCAAAATCCATTTTACCTGTTTGAGAATATCCAAACAAGATCATCATTGCAAAAAAAATCGAAAATATCTTTTTCATAGTAAAGGGTTTAATATCCAGTATTGAAAAGCGTATTTGAATATACTGTTTTTAAAATTGATTTCAGATTGATTTATTTGTCAGATGCATATTCTATTAGTGCATTGCTAAGTCTTTCTGCTAAAGTATCATACTCAGTATAACCTCTGGCCAATAAGGTAAATTTTGTTTCTGAATTCTGTAACAACACACAGGGATAACCTGTTACCTGTAATTGTTTACATAATTGAAATTCATAGTAAGCTTGTTCCTTGTATGCTTCACTTTTTAATTTTTCATGAAAAATTTCAGTCTGGATACTGTATTTTTCAATTAAATGACGATAGGTTTCATCATCTGTCAAATCTCTCCCTTCATAGTGGAGGGCATATTGGAGGTCACCGGCAAATTCTACCTGTCTTTCGGGATAAAATTCTTTAAAAATACATAGAGCGATTGCCGGTTTTTCGGAATTTGGAAACCAATCACTTAGTTCAGGATTCTTGATATGCCACAAATAATCTTCCCCAAATTGAATACCGGTTAATTCCTCCACAGTGGGGTATGCTTTTAGAATATAATCTGCCGTTGCAGCAATGGGTACAGGTTTTTCATGAATAATCATTCCGCCTGAAAGAACTTCTATCTGTAATAACGGATAATTTTCTGCCAATCTTTTGATCACTGGGCTAAATCCATAGCACCATCCGCAATAGGCATCATAACAATAGAAAAGAATGGGATCCATTGAGCGAATATAGGAAGTTTGGGGTTTTAGGTTTGAATTTGAGAGTTCTTACAGATTTTATTTTGAACTTAGTACCTTTGCATTTTGTTATCTATTATTATAAGACAAACCACAAACTCTAATCTATGCCTGGTTTTGAATTATTTGGTGAAGAAGAAAGAAAAGAAGTGAATGATGTGCTGGAAACGGGCATCTTAATGCGCTATGGTTTTGATGGACCCCGTAAAGGAATCTGGAAAGCAAAGGAACTTGAACAAGCTGTTACAGAAGTATTTGGTTGTAAATATGCGCAATTAACATCCAGTGGCACTGCTGCCTTAACCACTGCCCTGGCTGCTTTGCATGTTGGTGCCGGTGATGAAGTAATTATGCCTGCTTTTACATTTGTAGCCAGTTTTGAAGCAGTATTAAGTGTTGGTGCTATTCCTGTACTGGTAGATATTGATGAAACACTTACCCTGAATCCTGCATCAGTAAAGTTGGCAATAACGCCAAAGACAAAATGTATTATGCCTGTACACATGTGCGGCAGCATGGCTGACATGGATGCACTGAAACAAATTTGTGATGAATATAACCTCATTTTATTGGAAGATGCATGTCAGAGTATTGGCGGATCTTATAAAGGTAAAAAGCTTGGTACCATTGGACATGCAGGAACCTTCTCTTTTGATTTTGTAAAAACAATTACTTGTGCGGAAGGTGGGGTAGTTATGACAAATAGCAAAGAGCTGTTTAAAAAATCAGATGCTTATACAGATCATGGGCACGATCATTTAGGAGTTGATCGTGGTGCTGATTTACATCCTTTTATCGGTTATAATTACCGAATTAGTGAATTGCATGCTGCAGTGGGGTTGGCGCAGATTAGAAAGCTGGACACATTTCTTTCTCTACAGAAAAAAAATTGTCAGGCATTGCGTGGATATCTTGAACAAATTCCTGAGATAGGTTTCAGGGTTATACCCGAAGGGGGAGTAGATAGTTTCAGTTTTCTTAGTTGGTTTCTTCCCACTGAAAAAATGACAAAAGCAGTGGTTGCTGAATTAAAAGAACAGGGTTTACTAGCAGGCAGTTTTTATTGGTTCGTTAATAATTGGCATTACATTAGCAAATGGGATCACCTGAAACAGGCTGCTACTTTACATAATATCAGTGCTGAACAAAAAGCAGCTTTATTAAAATTGAATGATACAAAATTTGATGCCAGTGACGCTATAATGAGCCGTTGTATTTCTACTGCCATTAGTTTAGTCTGGACTAAAGACCAGATTGAGGAGAAGGGTACAAAAATGGTATCGGTTATTAAAAAAGTATTGGGTACATCCTTCTAACAAATTATATGAATTGGCATGTCTGAATTTTTTATTCCGCAGCACTACCAAAAGAAAACTAGACGTATTATTTTCGGGTATTTAATGATTTTAGTGGGAGCTCTTTCAATTGTATTTAAGTGGATTGACGAATATAGCTTTCGAAAATTATTGGGTTCAGTATTAGCTCTTTCATTCATTTGGATGGGGATTGATTATCTACGAAGTCAAAAAAAAATCTTTATCAGGATTAGTGATGAAAAAATCGAATGGTTGCTTGATCAAAATTTATCAAAGACCATATTCGTTAATTGGTTGGATATCAGATGGATTAAAAAAGAAGAGGATGGAGGAATAACCCTATATCAAGAGAGTTGTTTTAATAATTACATTTCAATGAATGGCTTTACTAAAGAAAATTCAAAGGAAATTCTAAACGAATTAAGTAAAATGGCAATTTCACATCAAATCAGGCTTATTAATTTTTCTGATGTTGCAGTGGAGGTTCCCTTAAACCAACCCCTTTTCCTTCCATTGAGTTAACATAGTCCAGACTGCCCAGTCTCAATCTAAAAGGCACTTTTACCGCTTTTTCTAATTGCCATTCCTTTTTACAAATAAATCCCAGGTTTTTGCTATAATAATCCTGTGCTAACAAACGAATCGGGATATTTTTTAAGCTATCTATACTTTTTTGGCTTTCTGTTTTTTGAGAAAAAGAGGTTTGGGCATATATTGGTATAAAGCTTATTAGTAATAAATTCACAAACAAACAAATTGGTTTCACGGTGGGTTGCTTCATTTTAGTTGTAAGTTTACAATAGTAATCATCTGAGCAAAGTTAGAAGAACATAGCGATATTACTTCTAACTTCTAATGTCTAACTTTTAACTTTTACATGTCTCTTAGTCAGTCTTTTCAACAGAAGTTACTACAAAAACTGTCGCCACAGCAGATACAGTTAATGAAACTGTTGCAGATACCTACAGCTAATTTAGAAGAGCGCATTAAAGAAGAATTGGAAGAAAACCCTGCATTGGAAATGGATGAAGAGGGTCATGAAGATGAGTTTGGTGAAGATAGTCAGGATGAGTTTGACAATTCAAATGATGATACTGACCCTGAAGGCTCAGAAGAGGAATACGATAATGTTGATATAAGTGAATATGTAGTAGATGATGATGGAGAGATTGCCGATTATAAATTAAAAGATGACAACTATCCGGAAATGGACGACCAGAAAGGGGTTCCCATAAAAGTGGAAACTACTTTTCATGATCTTTTATTGAATCAGTTGGGTATGCTTGAGCTGGATGATCGTAGTTATAAAATTGCCGAACAAATTGTGGGAAGCTTGGATGATGATGGTTATCTCAGACGCGAATTAACTTCAATAACTGATGATCTTGCATTTAATCAAAGTTTGGTTGTAGAGGTTAAAGAAATTCAAGAATTAATTAGTCAGATTCAGCAGTTTGATCCGGCCGGCATTTGTGCAAGGGATTTACGAGAATGTCTGTTGTTGCAATTGAAAAGAAATCAACATGAAGGAAAAAGTGTTACACTCGCCATTCAAATATTGACAAAGTATTTCGAAGAATTTACAAAAAAACATTACGAAAAAATACAAAGAAGTCTAAATCTATCTGATGAGCAAATAAAGGATGTGATTGGTCAGATAATAAAATTAAATCCCAGACCCGGGGGGAATATAGGAGAAATCAATCAAATTGAAACGTATATCACACCCGATTTTTTTGTGCTAAATACAAACGGAAAATTGGAACTAACACTCAATGCTAAAAATGCGCCAGATCTAAGAATTAGTGAAGGGTATAAAGATATGTTGAAAGACTATGATAAAGGCAGTAAGAAAGATAAAAGACAAAAAGAGGCTGTTGTATTTATTAAACAGAAAATTGATTCTGCTAAATGGTTTATTGACATGATTAAACAAAGGCAGGATACTTTAATTAGTACCATGAGCGCCATTATGAAACACCAACAAAGTTTTTTTCTTACTGGTGATGAAACCACCATGCGCCCTATGATCTTAAAAGATATTGCTGAACTTACCGGGCTTGATATTTCAACAGTGAGCAGGGTAGCCAATAGTAAGTTTGTACAAACAGAGTTTGGTACCTATCGGTTAAAATTCTTTTTTAGTGAATCATTGAGTACAGATAGTGGAGAAGAAGTAAGTACCAGGGAGGTCAAGAAAATTTTGAGTGATATGATTGAAGCAGAAGATAAACGAAGCCCGCTAAGTGATGAAGTACTTACAGATATGCTTCAAAAAAAAGGTTATAACATTGCACGAAGAACAGTTGCCAAATACAGGGAGCAATTAAATGTTCCCGTTGCCAGATTACGTAAGGAATTGTAATGAATTTTAATCTCCCGCTTATAAAACCCAACAATGGAAGGAACAACGCAACAATTCAATAAAAAGCAATCCTGGTTATTAGTACTTCCTGCAAGGCTGATTTCTTATCTATTTCATCCTTTATTTATCCCTACTTATATATTTATCTTTTTGGTTTACCAGGTTCCTTATGAGTTTGCAGGAATAACAGATTATCAATTGAAACTAAGGATATTCAGCATTTTTTGGTTAACAGCTTTTTTTCCTGCTTTTGCTGTTTTTCTTTTGTGGCGATTAAAATTTAGCGAAAGTATTTTTTTACGTACACAAAAAGAAAGGATTGTTCCCTATATCATTACCATGTTTTTTTACTGGTGGATGTATTACCTGAGTAGGAATTTCACTGACCAGCCTGAAGTGCTTAAGTTTTTTTATATGGGTATTTTTGTGGCAACGGTATTTGGGTTGGTACTGAATAATTATTATAAGATAAGTTTACATGGGATCGGTGTTGGAGGTGCAATGACTGCTATTATTCTGTTTGCCTTGTATTATAGACTGCCATTAGGTCTTTCTATAAGTATGGCAACTATTCTTGCAGGTATCGTTTGTACAAGCCGTTTTTTAGTGAGCGATCATACTAATAAAGAAATTTATGCAGGACTATTTGTAGGCGTTGGTTGTCAAATAGCAGCCTATTGGTTTTTAATGTAGTGATTAAGCAGATTTTTTATCGAATTCATTTAAGTAAATTCTAACCAGAAGTATAAAGAGGGAAATGAGAATGGGTCCAAATACCAAGCCAATAAACCCGAAAAGTTTTATCCCTACAATAACCCCAAACATGGTTACAAGGGGATG
>JAYTSC010000245.1:0-1983 GCA_043745885.1 Bacteroidota bacterium
CAATTGGCCTTTCCATTTATTCTCTTTCATTTTCTTTCCAAGGAACTGAATGTCTTCAGACTTTGACACTTTTAAATACTTATTTGCTATTAACGGAAAATATAAAGTAAGAATATATCTGCCTAAAACTGAGCCAGCTACCCCTATTACAATTACTAACCATACATTTAAGTGAAAAATTATCTGAAATAATAACATAATCGTAAACGCGGGAAGGAAAGGAAAAGGAACGATATCAAATAATAAGGCACCTACAAAAACCAATAAATACTGCCACCACATTTTTTGAGTTTTATTTTTAATTAAAATTTCAATACTATACCAAAAGAGAATTTTAAATGCTACCCAAATCCGTCTTTTACTATTGTCATAAGCGTTGAAAGTCTTATGTCGCTTGCATCATTTTCAATTCTAGAAATATAATTTTTTGTCGTGCCACGTTTTTCGGCAAGTTGTTCTTGTGTCAAGTTATGCTTGTGTCGCATTCCTTGAAGCATAACATCCGGCTTAAATGTTTCGTAACCCTCTTCAAAATTACCTTCTTTTTAGAACCTCTATTGCCATATTTATTATCAATAACAACCTCAAGGTCTACCATCTTATTTTTGCTTGACTTTATACTATTTTTTTTCTGTAATTTCAATTTCTGACATTGGCATTTTGGGTGTCTTTTTTCGAAAACCATACAAAAGAGTTACCAAGTGTCCCTTGTTAAAAAAGCAAAATATTCTAAAAACTTTTCTACCTAAACTTACCCATATTTCATAAAGTCCGTCAGTACCTTCCAAAGGCTTTACATATTTTTGGGGTACGAATTGACTGTTTCTAATTAAACGAATTATCAATAAGATATGGGCTTGCACTTTTTGAGTTTACTTATAAATAAACTCCCAAAAATTGTAAGCGTAAACTTGTAAACTACGTATTTGTCTTTTGAAATTGTAAATGAAACAAAGTTGCCTATTTTGATAATATCCTCCAAATAATGTTTATTCTTCGTAGTGTCGCTTGCAGAAGACATACCGTTTTCTTTTTGCATTTTTGGTGCATTTCTATGTAACGGCATATCTTATTCGAGAAGTGTAGTGTTCTCTTCGAGAGACACTGCGATGAACTTGACTTTAATGATTGCTTTTATTTATTTTGGGTTATACTGGGGTTAAATAAAATTGAGCATATATTCGTTACACAGCCATATTGCCAAACCAAATTGTGCGTTCGTACTTCTTAATTATCAACCTAAACTTACTCATTTTGTCTTATGAGCTTCCATGTCAATTTCAATTAACTGTCCTTTTAATGCCAATCCTTTTACTTCAAGCCAAGTTCCGGTTGGGAATTGCTTTTTATAAATGGAATTACGGAACCCTGATACTTTTATGAAGTCAGCCATATTAGTCGTGTAAATATTCTCTGCAACAACGTCGTCGTAAGTGTAGCCATAGTGTTGTAATACTTTTCCTAAGTCACTATAACAGTTTTTCATCTGTTGATCCATGTTACCCGGTGCAACAATAATACCTGAATCATTCATACTTACAGCGCCGGATATTCTAAGGTAGTCCCCAATTTTTACCGCATGTGAATAGCCGTAATCTTTTTCAAGTTTTGGTCGCAGGTTAAAATATTCAGGCATGTCAGATTTTGTTTCTTTTACTTCCTTGTTTGCGGTGAATTTGGAAGTGTCAGTGTTGTTACAACCGTTTAGAATGAATAAGCCAATTAAAAGGGTTGAAGCGAATAATGTAATCTTTGTCATTGTTATTGTTTGTTTTGGTGATATAAAGTTTGCGTTCGTTTAGTGTGATACACTACGAATAACATTTGTATTGTATTATACTTTACTTGTTTTTGAGTAAGTGGCAAGTTATGAAAACCTTGGTAAATCATTACCCATTTATTGAAGGTGGTTCTACTAACACCATATTTAGAAGCCAGTTTTCTGTAGCCCGTACCTTGTGTTAAATACTCGGTAATGCATTG
>JAYTSC010000246.1:0-2650 GCA_043745885.1 Bacteroidota bacterium
ATTTCATCCGCTTTTTTCTTTTTAATTTTAGCATCCCTGATTTCTTTAAAACTGGGTTTAATCCGACAAATTAGAAAGCGACTGTCTTCGGTAATCACAGGTCCATAACCTCGATTGATTTGCTTTTTCCACCCATCCTTTGTTGATTGAATAAATAAAACACCATCCCCTTCTTGAGGAACAATGCTATAAGTAAGATAGTTCCCATCGTTACTGATGGCTCTATCAGCAATACTTTGCCATCCATCATAAACTGTGTGATCTAATGGCTTTTTCTGGGCTGATGCAATTGTAGAAAGAATTAAAAATGCTAAAAAGAGTAACTTTTTCATGAACAGTTGTTTTATAGAAACTTGAAGATAAACATTGTATTGATTTTCAAACAGGATACCATCAATAAATTTCTAAACTGACAGATATATAAGCATTAAAGTTATTTTAGGGACTTACTACCATAATACATTTACCCAATTTCGAATATCACTTTTGTTTGATAGTTTTTTTGCCACAGAATTCAAAGTAAAATCGACTAATAACTAAGCAGACTGGGCTAAGTATAGGAAAAAACAAACGGCTAATTTTTTTATACATGCAAAAACATATAATGATTCAGAAGAAAAACTGCAATTTGATTAAAAAAAAGTTATTTTTATAATAAATTTGTTTTTGTTATCCCTATTTAAATCAATTACCAATGAAATATCTATTTTCATTTTTATTCTTCATAATTTTTATTGCTACATCTGAAATAAATGCCCAATCCCATACAATAGTTAAATTATGGGAAACAGATAGCGTTTTAAAAACACCGGAATCTGTAGTCTTTAGTGCTAAAGAAAAATTATTGTATGTTTCTAACATTGATGGAGCCCCTGCAGACAAAGATGGTAAAGGTTCCATTGGAAAAGTGGGGCTTGACGGTAAAATCATTTCAATTGATTGGGTTACCGGATTGAATGCGCCAAAGGGGATGGGCATGTATAAAAACAAATTATATGTAGCTGATTTAACAGAAGTAGTTGTGATTGATATTGAAAAAGCAAAGATTATTCAGCATATTCCCATTGAAGGATCTGTTTTTTTAAATGATATCACGATTGACAAACATGGAGTGATATATGTTAGTGATACCCGTACTTTTAAAGTACATAAGATTGAAAAAGGAATCGTAGTAACCTTACTCCAAAATCTAAAAGGCCCAAATGGGTTATTGGCAGTGGATGATGATTTACTAATTCTAGACAAAGGGAATTTAATAAAATTATTAGCCAATGGTAATCTTGCAAATATGGCAGAAGGCATGGATCCCAGTACAGATGGATTAGAAATGGTAAAGCCAAATGAATACCTGGTCACTAGCTGGTCTGGTGTTGTATATTATTTGTTTGCAGATGGTAATAAACAAATTTTATTGGATACCCGTTCTGAAAAGATGAATACAGCAGATATTGGGTATGATACTAAAAACAAGGTATTGTATATTCCTACCTTTTTTAAAAATAAGATAATTGCTTACCAATTAAAGTAAGTGTGTGATGACCACTCTTTTTTTTTATTATCCCCTTTTTAAAAAGCCGAATTAATAAACTATTAAACAAATCCCCGCCCCCGATTCCACTATTACCTAATTCCTATTTCCCAATTTACCTAATTACCTAATTACCCAATTACCTATTTATCCAATTACCCATTTCCCCGAACTACCCTTAACATTTGTAAACAAACAGAAAGCCCAATACAAGCAAGTCCAAAATAGAAACTGGGTTGTAATTCTTTATTCTCATGAAATAGGAAAAACGCAAGAAATACGCCATATACAGGTTCAAGGTTTAAAGTAAGGCTTTGCGTAAATGCGGATACTTTTTTTAGTGACTGTAACATTAGGTTCATGGCCAAAACAGTACATAACCAACTTAAAACCAATAACCATCCCCAGTCTGACAATGTAGGAAAGATCAAAGTGGTTGTGGAAAATTGAAGATAAAGCGGCATCAGCAATGTGAGTAGTAAGAGACCACCACTTAATTCATATAGCATTAAAGTTTGTGGCGGAGCTACTTCTACATTATTTTTATTAATCACAGAGAATAAAGCTGCTAAAATTGAGGAAGCAAGCCCAAAAATAATTCCCAAACGGTAACGGGTATCAAAATGAAAAATGAGTAGGATACCCACTAAGCTGACTAAACCCAACCCTACTTCAATAAAATTAATTTTTCTATGGCTCATGATAGGTTCAAGTATTGCAGTAAATAAACCAACCGAAGCAAAACAAATTAACCCAATCGATACATTTGCTAATCGAATACTTGCATAAAAGAAAACCCAATGCAAAGCAATTAAAGAACCAATTCCCATTAATTTCCAAATAACAGAAGGCAACAACTGTGTAATCCTTTTCTTCCAACTTAAAATTATAAAAAGCGAAACAACGGTTAACATTATTCTGTACCATACTAATAGCCCTTCATTCAAAAGAATCAACTTCCCCAGAACGCCAGTGAACCCTGCTAGAAAAACAGAAATATGTAATTTTATCAACGCTTGTTTCATAAATTAAAATGGAAGTGAAAATTAGCATTTTCAAATACAAAAAGAAACCCTAAAATGAAGAAGTGAAAAGTTCGAATTAATTAATTTTCCCGGTTAC
>JAYTSC010000247.1:0-6914 GCA_043745885.1 Bacteroidota bacterium
TTCCTTTTAATGTGTTGCTAGATCCACAGGGCAAAATTATTGCAACCGGATTAAGAGGTGAGGAATTGGAAAAGAAATTGTTATCGGTTTTGAAATAAATCAGTTTTTGAAATTGCCAAAAAAAAATCCGGCTGAAATCAATCATCCGGATTTTTATTACACTTAATATTAAAAATTAATTATACCCGGGATTCTGTTGAATAAAAGGATTCGCTTTTATTTCAGGATCCGGGATAGGCATTAGGAAACGGTAATTTCCCACAGGTAATGTCATAGCGGCAGCATTTGGCGCGTCAGCAGCTAATCTGGAAACAGGTAAGTTTCTTCTTTTTAGATCCCATAAACGGTGCCCTTCAAATGCAAGTTCTTTAAAACGTTCATCCATAATTGCATTGATAAGAATGTCTTTACTGGCAAAAGTTGCATTTGTATAACCAGTAATACGAGCTGCTCTCAGATCATTCAAATCGGTGGTTGCACCGCCTAAGTCGCCACCTTCTGCTCTTGCTTCTGCACGAATAAGGTACATTTCACCTGTTCTCATTACTTTCTGGTTGGCTACATTTTCGGCAGGTGAACCATAAGTGGCACCAACAGGACCAGCATATTTAAATACTAATCTTTTAGAAGATCTGTTAGACGGAACCAATGGTTCATTGATTAAATATGAAGAAAAACGGATATCATTAACCTGATCGTAGCTATCCCATATTTTATCGGATGGTCTCCAAGTTATGGTTCCAATATTACTAGGGTTGGCTGATGTACCTCTGTATAAAGACCCCATTCTCGAAGTAGCGGTGGTGCGTGCAATAATAAAAGCAGATTCATTTTTGTTGGCATCGGTCCATATGCCTGAAAACTGTGCACGTGGCGACAAGCCTAAACCTGAAATATATTCAGTACTAAATGTAATTGCACTCGCGTAATCTTTTAAATACAAAGAAACCCTTGCTTGCATTCCAGAAACTGCTAATCTATTTGCACGAAAAACATCAGTTAATGCATTTGGTAATAATAATTTGGCTTCAGTTAAATCAGCTTTTAATTTTTGGAAATAGGGACCTACTGTAATTCTAGCAGTTGGGTTTAATGAAGGAACTTCCATGTAAGCCATTGCCAAATCCGTAGATACTGCACTGTTACTATAGAATCGATACAATTCGAAATGACAAAAAGCACGGATGAATAACGCCTCACCTCTCAATTTCAACTTTAAAGCATCATCTGCTGCACCATTTGATACGGCATTTGGCAACGCAGCCAACACTCTATTTACTCTATCTATCACTCGATAAAAAGGAGTGGTAGCGGTATAGTTGTCTCTTAGTCCAACATCTGCAGGGCCAAATTGCCACTCGTGGGTAGTAGTTGCATTGTAAAAATCTGCAACCCTTACTTCATCAGCAATAGTACTATTTAGTAATACACACATTTCAAGGTTAATTCCACCATAAGCACCAATTATCCCTTGTTCATTGTTTGCAACGGACTTCAATGCTATGTCTCCGCCTATGAAATCTGTTTCTTTAATGTCTATCACTTTTTCGCATCCGGTGAGCGCAAGCAATAGGAAAGCATAGATGATAAATATATTTTTTTTCATGTAACTATTTTTTTAAGATTTAGATTAAATTAGTTAGTTGTTGTAATTAAAAATTAATATCTAAACCGACAACGAAATATTTTGGATTGGGATATTCAGTTAAACTAATATTATTATTATCCTCAGGATCCAATCCTTTCCATGGACTCCAGATAGCTAAGTTTTGAGCTTGCACATAAAATCTGGAAGATTTAATTAAAAGAGCTCCACTACCTGTTTTGATTGCAGGAATTTGATAGGCAACTGTTAAGTTTCTAAATCTTATAAACTTGGCATCAAATAAATCTGCTGAAGTAAATCCTCTATCAAAGGCTGATGATTGAAAATAGGCATTATCACCCGGTTTAGTCCATTGTCTGGTAAGCAATTCTTTTGAGCCCCTAACAATTTGTTGGTAACCGGGTATTCCTCTTACAATCCAGTTATAAGTATTGTCATACCTCATTACATCGAATTGGTAAGAGAACAAAGCAGAAATAGTAAGTGCTTTAATTCTAACATCTAAGGTAGCACCACCTTGGTGTACAGGAAGGTAACTGCCGTAAGCAAATTGTCCGGCTTTACCCACATCAAAAGTTTCTTTACCGTCTGTTGTTGTGTATCTCGGATTTCCTGTTGCGGGATCTGCTCCTAAATAATTATAGGCATAAGCTGAACCAAAAGGAATGCCAACCCTGATAATAGAAGTTCCTGTAACATACTCATTAACCAAACCCAAATCTTCAATGTTGTTGTGATTGATCGAATGATTCCAACCTAAAGTCACACCGAAATCTTTGTTTTTAACTACATCAACATTTGCAACAAACTCAAACCCTTTATTTGTCATTGTACCGGCATTGATATTTAAGCTGGCAAAACCTGATGTTGCAGATAATGGTTGCGTTACAAATAAGTCAATGGTTCTGTTAGAATATGCATCTACACTGAACCTGGCACGGTTTGACCAAAGCGCAAAATCTACCCCAATATTAAATTTTTTGACTTTCTCAATTCTTAATTCTGGATTACCGGATGTGGTAGGTATTAACCCGGTAATTGGTGAACCTACATAAGGAGATGTTCCATATGATGGAATTTGGGTGCCTTGGTAATTAGTAACATTGTATAGAGGAACCGCATATGTTGATGAAGAAATACTACCAATATTAGGAACTATACCATAGCTGGCATGTAGATTTAGATCAGTAAGTATGTTTTGATTTTTTATGAATGATTCCATAAATGTATTCCATCTAAAGCCGGCAGACCATGTTGTAATTTCACGGTTATCTAGATTTACAATTCTTGAAGTTCCATCACGTCTTACATTTCCGGTAAGTGTGTATTTATCTTTAAACGTATAACCTAAGTTAACAAAATAAGAGCGAATTCCAAATCCGGTTTTTGCACTACTAGAGTTTTGTGGATAGGTAGTAGAACCATTGGTTGGTAAAGTTCCGGCACCTTGTCCGGTTTCTGTTAACCTTTGGTCAAGGTTGAACAAAGTAAGACCAATCGCTTTTTGATAATTTCTAACGATTTCATAATAAGCTGCAAGCTTTAATTCATGCACACCATTTATTCTTTTCTGAAAAATTAAACTAGTAGTATTTATGAAATTAGAGCCCATATAACTTCCTTCTTGTGCAAGTCCATTTTGGAAATTTTGCAACGAACCAATGTAGGAATTTGCATTAATGTATCGGCTATCTTCAGTACTATTAACATCAAGACCAAAAGTATTTTGAAAAGTTAAGGAAGGCAGAATTTTGTAACCAATCGTTAAACCGGTATTTATCTTTATTTGTTTACTGGTTCTAGAGGAATTTTGTTGGGTCTCTAATAAATTAGCAACTTGTTTATAAGCGAGTGGTGTACTGGCACCAAAGTTCAAAGATCCATTGGGCTTGTATGGATTTTCGTAAGTTTTGGCACGGAAAGTCATCTGAAAAGCACTCAAAGCACTATTTCCTCTCACTTCACCTTCGGAAAGGCCAGTAATGGAGTACCCTGCAGATGCGTTTAATTGAACGAATAAATTATTTGAAGTGTGATCTAAGTTGAAACGGAATGTATACCTTTTCAGAAAAGAATTTAAATCTATTCCCTCCTGGTCAAAAGTGCCTCCTGATAGATAAAACCTAGTCTTGCTATCTCCTCCACTCACATTTAATTCGTTAGTTTTAGAAATACCCTGACGATAAAATATATCTGTATAATTGATATCAATATTAGCAATACTATCTAGCGTCCTCTGTTTTGTAGTGGCAGTGAAACCCGCAGGGATAGCAGGATTGTTTGCAGAATATACCCATCCAGGTGTATTGGGTAATTTTTCTCTTTCCTCATAAGTCAACATTTCTTTGGTGTTCATTAGATTTAAACGAGAAAAGTCTGGTTTTTGTGTAAACCCAATTTGTGATCTAAATTGAAATTGTGTAGCACCGGCTTTTCCTCTTTTAGTTGTAATAACAATTACACCCAATCCACCTCTTGCCCCATATAATGCTGCAGCACTTGCATCTTTTAAAACTGTGATAGATTCAAAGTCGTCCGGATTAAGTGTAGCAAAATCATTTGAAGGCAATGGAACTCCATCAATTACATATAATGGTTGTGCCGAGGAAGCTGAAATTGAAGAGATACCTCTTATGGTTACTGCAGCACTTGTACCTGGCTGACCAGATCCTGAGTTTACCAATAAGCCGGGAGCTCTGCCTTGAAGTGCCTGATCAAAAGATCCAACAGGAACCGTTTCGATAGCTTTGCTGCTTATACGGGTTGAGGCTCCAACAAACTGGGTTCTTTTTTCACGAGAATACCCTGTAACTACAACCTCTTCCAGGTTTTCAGCCATTGGCTTCATAGTTATAGAATAAACATTACTAGCTGAAATATTAATTTCTTGCTGAGCAAAACCCAAAGATTTAATTATTAAAACTTTGGCTGCAGCATTTACAGATATTGAAAAAGCACCATCTGTTGTAGTTGTTGTACCAGCATTGGTGCCTTTAATCTGAACACTTGCGTTTGATAAAGGATTGCCCCTATCATCTATAATAGTTCCTTTTAAATTGCGTGTTTGTGCAGCTAATTGTGTTAAGCCGAATACAAGACACAGTAACATTGTGACCAATTTTCTCATAATTTAGTTTTTAATGATTGCGGGGATGCAAATTAGTTAAAGAAAAGATATTGTAACATTAAATGACAGGATATTGTTGCATTGTGCTGCATTTTTTATGGATTAAAAACATATTATATTATATACTACTATAATGGGATTTAACAAATCAATGTTTAAACTTGAATAATAAGGTGAATTTTATAATTTATTGAAATATTACTAACAAACCGGATAAATAATTGAATAAAATCTAACTTTTTAAAAACTCAATAAAAAAGGGGCTAATCTCTTTTTTTGAGAAAGCTCAATAGTCTATTTTTTTATATTATTGTTTTTAATTATTCATTTAAAGTAGTCTTAATAATATAATCCTTCGGGATCATCTTATTTCCGGGAAACATGTAAAATCAATACAGGTAAGAGTACCAAGTTAGTTAAAGTGCCTACCACCAGGGTAAGTGAGGTAAGCCAGCCGAGGGCCTTGGTTCCACCAAAATCACTAAAGCAGAAAATGATAAAACCGGCAATCAATACTAAAGAAGTATAAATAATACTAATACCGGTATGTCGAATGGTTTGGGTAAGGGTGAGTCCTACTTTATTATGTAAAATCGGCAGTTCTTGTTTATAATTGATAAGGAATCGAATGGTTACATCTATCGCTATACCTAGGGCCACGCTAAAAACAAGTACGGTAGAGGGCTTTAAAGAAATGCCAACCCATCCCATCACTCCTGCTGTAACTACTAAAGGAATAAGGTTGGGTATTAAGGAACAAATCAATATCCGAAACGAACGAAATAGATAGAGCATGCATAAGCTGATTAATAAAAAGGCCCAGAAAACACTTTCCTTTAACCCTTTAATAATAAATCTGGAACCTTCCAAAAAGCTGATAGTACTGCCTGTGAATGTTATCTTATAAGAAGCCGAATCAAATAGCTCATTCGCCTTCTTTTCATACCCTTCTAATAGTATGGGCAGTTGGGCACTTCCTACATCTTTCATGTTGATACTTATTCTGGCCACTTGTTGAGAACTGTCTATAAAACTGCTAATCAATTTGGCAACAACATTTCCCGATTTACCGGGAGAACTATCTTTTTTTGCCTGCAAATAAGGAGCCATAAAAACAAAATCGGATTCATATGGAATGGTGTAACTCATGCTATCGCCATCAAAATATGCCTGCTTGGCAAATTTTAAACCATCTACAAAAGAAAGTGGTTTTGCTGTAGCAGAATCTGCTTCTAAAAAAGCAGAAAACGCTTCTATTTTACCAATGGGTTTGCTTCGAAAAATGCCTTTTTTCTTTTTGGTATCTACTAAAATTTCAAGAGGCATTACACCGCCGAAATTCGTTTCAAACCATTTCAGGTCGGTATAAATTTTATCATTTTTGGGTAAATCGTCAACAATAAATCCTTCGCTTTTTATTCGGAAAATTCCAATAATCGCTAACAAAGTAATCACAACCGTAATTCCATAAACCCATTTTGCTTGGTGAAAAGCCCAACGCTCAATTCGTAACAATATTTTTTCCAAATACCGGTTATCCAGGTAGCGGGTATGTTTTGTTTTGGGTGGAGGTAAATAACTTAGTACAGACGGAATAAAAATTAAGGAAATCAGAAATAGTGCCATGATATTTATACCGGCTACAGCACCAAATTCTTTCAACAAATCACTATGTGTTAAAGCAAAAACAGCAAACCCAATAGCCGCTGCAATATTACAAAACAGTGTCACAATTCCCATTCGTCCAACCATGGTAATTAAAGCTTTTTCTTTATCATTTACTTCCCGATAAGTGGTGTGGTATTTGTTTAAAAAATAGATGCAATTAGGAATCCCAATGACTACTACCAAGGGCGGTATGAGTGCGGTTAATAAAGTAATTTTATATCCAAACAAAACAATCGTTCCCAAACTCCACACAACGCCCATACCCACTACCAGTAAGCTCATCAGCGTTGCACTAATAGATCTGAAAAAAAGAAAAAGTGTTATAGCCGACAGAAGCAATGAGCCAATCAGAAACCAGTTCATTTCACTTTTGATACGATTCCCAATGGAGGTTCTAATGTAGGGAAGTCCACTGCAAAATACAGTAGAATTTGTTTTTTGTTCGAAGCCTTTAACCTGTACTAGAATGTCATTAATTAATCTTGTTCTGCTTTTACTATTCACTGTGTCTTT